>JBFGYY010000282.1:0-4842 GCA_041587095.1 Motiliproteus sp.
TCGCGCGCATTACGCTGATCTGCAACTGTAATATGATAAAAAGGACGCTTCTTAGAGCCTCCACGAGCCAATCGAATAACAACCATGCTTCGATCCTTTACTGAGTGGGTTTTGATATCGCCCACGGTTTGTTTCGCTTAAACACACGCTCACCATTAATGATGGTACGCAAGTCTAAGACCCATTATTAGAAGGGCGGTGATTCTACGCGAATTCACCACCCGTTGAAAGCAATTACTACCGGCTACGAGATAACCGCGCCAAAACGGGCCCGATCACACACCCGGGGCGCCGGCTAAACGGCGTCACATGCGAGGAAAACCACCGGGGAAATTACCGCCTCCGCCGCCCATGCCCGGCGGGAGCATACCCTTCATACCCCGCATCATCTTGGTCATACCGCCTTTGCCGCTTAACTTCTTCATCATCTTCTGCATCTGCTTGTGCTGCTTAAGCAAACGGTTGACGTCCTGAATCTGGGTGCCGGAACCATTGGCGATACGCTTTTTGCGCGGCCCGGTGATCAGATCGGGAAAGTGGCGCTCTTTAGGCGTCATAGAGTTGATAATCGACTCCATCTGGATCAGGCCCTTTTCAGCGCCCGCTGTTTCAGCCGCTTCAGCCAGCTTGCCCATACCGGGCAGTTTGCCCATCATGGCGCCCATGCCACCCATGTTTTTCATCTGCTGCAACTGATCCCGGAAGTCGACCAGATCAAAGCCCTTGCCCTTCTTGATCTTACTGGCAAGTTTATCGGCCTTTTTCTTATCAATTTTGTGCTCGACTTCTTCGATCAGAGAGAGCACATCCCCCATACCCAGGATCCGCCCGGCAACCCGGTCAGGGAAAAACGGCTCCAGCGCGTCGGTCTTCTCGCCCACACCCAGGAATTTGATCGGCTTACCGGTGATATGCCGAACCGACAACGCCGCACCACCACGCGCATCACCGTCGGTTTTGGTGAGGATCACACCGGTCAGCGGCAGTACATCATTAAAGGCTTTGGCCGTGTTCGCCGCATCCTGCCCCGTCATCGCATCAACGGTAAACAGCGTTTCGACCGGCTTTATCGCACCGTGCAGACGCTTGATTTCGTCCATCATGCCGGCATCTACGTGCAAACGACCCGCTGTATCGACAATAACGACATCGATATGCTTCACGCGCGCATGCTGGATAGCGCCTTCGGCTATCACGACTGGATCCTGGTCCGTCGTAGAAGGGAAGAATTCAACCCCTACCTCGCCCGCCAGCGTCTCAAGCTGCTTGATCGCAGCAGGACGATAGATATCGGCTGAAACCACCAATACCGATTTTTTCTTGCGCTCTTTCAACCAACGGGCCAGCTTCGCCACCGAGGTGGTCTTACCCGCCCCCTGCAGACCCGCCATCATCACAACCGCGGGAGGCGTCGCCGCCAGATTGAGCTCCTCATTAGCGGCGCCCATGACCTTGATCAGTTCTTCATTGACGATCTTGGTAAATACTTGCCCGGGCGAAAGGCTCTTGCTGATTTCAACACCGATTGCCCGGACTTTAACGCCGTCAACAAACGATTTGACGACCGGCAAGGCTACATCAGCCTCAAGCAGCGCCATGCGCACTTCCCGAAGCGTTTCTTTAATATTGTCTTCTGTCAGTCGCGCCTGTCCGGTGACTGACTTGAGCGCGTGCGTCAGGCGATCCGTAAGATTGTCAAACATGAATGTGCCTCTGGACAGACTGCGCTAGCGGCGCAGCAAATTAAGAGTAAATCGGGCATTATACGCTTTTACTGCGCCGAGCTCTATGCCCGCCGCACCCGCAGCATTATTTTAGCGATCAAAGCAATTTTGACATTAAATCCGCCATTTAGGGTCTATTCTATACCCATCGGTTTATGCCACACTTACGCCCAAACATCTGCCAGCGATCGCATTAATATCATGACTTTGACACTCGCCACTTTTTCCAGCGCCATCTTCTATTTGATTGCCGGAGCCTTGCAGACCGTGACGCTGAGCGGCGGCATAGACCGGCGCACCCTCGTTATGACGCTGGGTATAGCGGGGGTCGCGCTGCATACCCTCGCCGTGTATCTGGTGCTGCATACCGGTAACGGTATTCAACTGGGGCTATTCCCGGTTAGCTCCTTAGTGGCCTGGATGGTTGCCGCCCTGGTCCTGATGAGCTGCTTACGCAAGCCACTGGCCAACCTGCTGGTCGCGGTCTTTCCTATCGCCGCGGTCGCGGTCATTCTGGCGCAGCTGATACCGGTCACATCTGCCGCCAAACCCTATGATGGCGGTGTTATCAGCCACATCCTAACCTCGATTCTGGCCTACAGCATCCTCGCCATCGCTACCTTGCAAGCATTTTTACTGGCTGCCCAAGAGTACCAACTCAAACACCACCACACCCGTGGAATCGTCCAGTCCCTACCGCCGCTGCAGCTGATGGAATCGCTGTTGTTTGAAATGATCTGGGCCGGCTTGCTGCTACTGACGGCTTCGCTGATCACCGGTGTGATCTTCGTTGAAGACATCTTTGCCCAACACCTGGTGCATAAGACAGTACTCTCCATCGCCGCCTGGATCGTTTACGCCGTGCTGCTTTGGGGCCGACATCAGCAGGGATGGCGCGGACGCTACGCCATCCGCTGGACTCTGGGAGGCTTTGCCTTTCTGGTCCTCGCCTATTTTGGCAGCAAATTCGCCGTTGAATTGATTCTCGCGCCGGGCTGATTTCCGGCGCCGCCATAAGACGCCCTGTGTAAAACACAGACCTGAACCCCGCGCAGTCCTCTCCCTGTAGCTATTGGACTAATGCATAACGATATTGATCCCACTAGCCACTCAGTCTGCTTGACACCGGCCGTACAGAAACCGGACAATCGACTCCCATCTAGTAAAAAGGCACCCACGTCTTGGAAGACGCACCGCTTAGTCTGTTATTGAGCATTTTGTTCGCCCTCGTTCTGCTCTCAGGATACTTTTCCGCCTCCGAGACGGGCATGATGTCTCTGAATCGCTATCGCTTGCGCCATATGGTTAAAAACAACCATCGGGGCGCCATCAAAGCCAGCAAACTCCTGGAACGCCCGGACCGCCTCATCGGCGTCATCCTGATCGGCAACAACCTGGTAAACATCTCAGCCGCCTCGCTGGCCACGGTTGTCGCCGTCCGGCTCTGGGGCGATGCGGGAATCGCCATATCCACCATTGTCCTGACACTGGTGATTCTGATTTTTTCCGAAGTCACCCCCAAAACGCTGGCGGCGCTGCACCCGGAAAAGGTCGCGTTTCCCTCTTCCCACATCCTCAAGCCCCTGCTTACGCTGCTTTACCCGCTGGTCTGGACGGTTAACGGCATTACCAACATGCTGCTACGCCTGGTGGGCGTTCAGTCGGACAGCTCCAATTCGGACCATCTGAGCACCGAAGAACTGCGCACCATTGTCAACGAAGCGGGTGCAAAACTCCCGCAACGCAACCAATCGATGCTTCTGGGTATCCTTGAACTTGAAGAGGTCACGGTTCAGGACATCATGATCCCCAGAAACGAAGTCATCGGCATCAATCTGGACGATGAGCTGCAGCTTATTCTGGAGCAGATCGCCAGCAGCGAACACACCCGCCTGCCGATCTACCACGGCGAACTGAATAACGTGGTGGGTATTCTGCATCTTCGCCATGTCGCCAAGATACTCTGCGAAAGCACCCCCACTAAAGATGCGCTGCTCAAGTACGCACATGAACCCTACTTCATTCCTGAGACAACACCACTGCAGACGCAACTGCTTAATTTCCAGAAGATCAGTCGCCGCATCGGCCTGGTGGTTGACGAGTACGGAGATATTCAGGGATTGTGTACGCTGGAGGATATTCTTGAAGAGATCGTGGGCGAACTCTCGGACCGGCGTAAAGTTGCCAACCAGGACATTCATCAGCAAGATGACGGTACGTACTTTATCGACGGTTCGGCCACGATCCGGGATATCAACAAGACCATGAACTGGAATCTGCCGATTGATGGTCCCAAAACGTTGAACGGCCTGATTACCGACACCTTGCAACTGATACCCGACTCCAATGTCTGCCTGACGCTGAACAATTATCGGATTGAAACCATTCAAATTCGCGACAACCTGATCCGCATGGCACGAGTCAGCGCGGTCAACGACGAGGACGAGCACAGCAGCGGCGCAACGTCAGACTGAGCGGGCGTTATTATCCTCCGCTTCTGCTTGCACGGCCCGTCGCTGGCGAACATTGGACAACACCGAGCGTTTCTCGTCATCGCTGAGTACGCCCCACTCAGCGATTTCCATGCCAGACCTGAAACACCCCGTGCAGATATCCGCACTATCAAGCACGCATTGACCTATGCACGGCGAGCGGAGTTCTGCGACCTTCTCGACCATTAGCTTATCCGATACAAATCCTGTAACTAACTTATCCGCTATAAACCCAGCAACTTATTCGATACAAGCCCAGTCACAGCGTGCCAACAGGCAGCAACCGCTAACCCACCTGCACCAGCGACCGGCTATAGCGCTGCATATTGGCCACATAATGCTCGGCATTGCTGCGCAACTCCGACATCTCCTCATCGCTGAGCGAACGTTTTACCCGCCCCGGCGTGCCGATGACCAGAGAGCCATCGGGTATTACCGCATTCTCCGCAACCAGCGTGTTGGCCCCGATCAGGCAATTTCGACCAATTTTCGCGCCATTAAGCACAACAGCATTTATGCCAATTAATGAGTTAGAACCAATTTCACATCCATGCAACATCGCTTTATGACCCACGGTCACGTATTCGCCGATCACGAGCGGAAAACCGGGGTCGGTATGCAGCACA
>JBFGYY010000283.1:0-4808 GCA_041587095.1 Motiliproteus sp.
GAGTCAGGATCAGGCCGTGGCCGATATTCTGGCCGACAAGGTTAAGGCGGGTGACGTTGTGGTGATCCGCTATGAAGGCCCGCGCGGCGGTCCGGGCATGCAGGAGATGCTCTATCCCACCAGCTACCTGAAATCCAAGGGACTGGGTAAAGACTGTGCGCTGCTGACCGACGGACGTTTCTCCGGCGGCACCTCCGGTCTGTCTATCGGTCATGTATCCCCCGAAGCCGCATCTGGCGGAGCCATCGGTCTGGTCGAGCAGGGTGACCGTATCCGCATCGATATCCCCAACCGCAGCATCGATGTATTGCTGTCCGACGAAGAGCTCGAGCGTCGCCGCGCGGCTCAGGATAGCAAAGGCTGGAAGCCGGTCGAGGAGCGTCCGCGCAAGGTGTCCGCCGCACTCAAGGTCTACGCCAAAATGGCCACCAGCGCCGACAAGGGCGCGGTTCGTGACCTGAGCCAGCTGGACGACTAAACGCTGAAAGCGGTGCATTGAGGGGCTGGACTCGCAAGGTCCGGCCCTTTTGTTTTTTTCATTTATCCACAAGCGATTGCACACCCACATGACTGAACAGAACACTTCCACCCCCGAGGGGCGTCTGCGCTCCATCCGTACCTTTGTGTTGCGTGCCGGTCGCATGACTCCCGGGCAGCAAAAAGCCCTGGAGGAGCAGTGGCCCGCGATGGGGCTGAACCGCGAAGATGGTTTTATCGACTTCGAGCAGGTGTTCCGCCGCCGTGCAGCAACCATTCTGGAGATCGGTTTTGGCATGGGCGACTCGCTGCTGGCGATGTCCACTGCCGCACCCGAGACCAATTTTATCGGCATCGAGGTGCATAAGCCCGGCGTTGGCCGGTTGCTGAATAACGCATCGAAAGCCGGGCTGAGCAACCTGCGTATCTACGAAGAGGATGCCTTGCTGGTCCTGAGAGACTGCATCCCCGACGGCTCACTGGACGGGATTCAGCTGTTCTTTCCCGATCCTTGGCACAAAAAGAAGCACCATAAGCGCCGTATGGTTCAGGCCGAAATAGCCCAGACCTTCCGCGCTAAACTCAAGATCGGCGGCTGCTTTCACATGGCCACTGACTGGGAACCCTACGCCGAGCATATGATGGAAGTCATGAGCGCCGCTGAAGGCTACCGCAATCACGCCGGTGAGGGGCAGTATTCTCCCCAGCCGGAGCATCGTCCCGACACCAAATTCCAGCGCCGCGGCGAGAAACTGGGACACGGCGTATGGGACCTGGTGTTTGAGCGCACGGCGTAATGGCTCGTGAGGGCTATGCCCGGGTTGTGAGAGAGCAATAATCTCCTGTACCTCAGCTCTTGTTTCTGCGGGTATATCCCCCGAACAGGCCTGCAGTCGTCTGCAGGCCTTTGTTGCATCTGGCGGGTAGCAAACAAGTATCTCTGACGCGGCCTGCCATTATCTTCGGGCGATGAGTTGTCGCGCGGTTAAAACTGCAGCGCGGCGATGCAGCCGCACAACGTCATGATAAACAGAAACCATTTGAGCGTTTTCTGTTTAACCCGCATGGCATAGTGAACCGCGATGCGTGCGCCCAGCATGGTGCCGCAGGCCAGAATAAGGCCCGGTATCCACAGCACCTGGCCGCGGGAGATAAACACCCCCAGGGCGACAAGACTGAACGACAGGGAGCAGACGAGCTTCAGGGCATTGGCGCGAACCAGGTCGTAGCGCAACGTGCCGGCCAGCGCGCCAAGCAACAGGAAGCCGACGCCTGCCTGCACAAACCCGCCGTAAAAGCCGGCGACGCCCAGCCACCACCAGGAGGAGGGCTGTTCGGATACGGTGTATGGCTGCGTGCCTTCCGGCGGGCAGACGACGGCAGGGCGGATCAGGATGATCAAGGCCATGGTCAGCATGGTGCCCAGCAGCAGCGGTTTCAGAATCCAGCCCGGGGCATAGGACGCCGCCAACGCACCCGCGAGTCCGCCGATCAGCGTCGGGATCAGGATCGGTCCCAGGTCGTGGCTGGGCAATCGGTCGTGGGCCCTGAAACCCAGCGCGCCGGTGATCGACTGCATCACGACGCCAACGCGGTTGGTGGCGTTGGCGACATCCGGCGGCATGCCTAATACCATCAGCACCGGCAGCGTCAGGTTAGAGCCGCCACCGGCCAGGGTGTTGATCGCTCCGGCCAGAATCCCGACGAAGACCAGTAGCAGTCCATAAAGTAATGAGATATCCATCGGTAAGCTCGTGTTTGTAAACGGGGTAGTGCTGACGGCTGCCTGCGGGTTGTCGCCATGGTGCTGAGCTGCCGTCGCCTTGTCTCAAGGGGTAATCACTCTGCGCACAGTGCTGTGTGCGGTGACGTTAGTCAACGGCGAGTGAGTAAATCGCGTCTGAGAAACGTACAGGTGCAGGGTAACGGGTTCGCCGCTCTTGTGAAAAGCGGCGGCTGTCAAGGCGCAGACTCCGAGCTTTTGGCAAGGCGGGCGTAAAGGGCTGATGTGCGCAGGAGCTCGTGGTGGGGGCCTTTGGCTGCGACGCGTCCCTGGTCCAGCACGACAATCTGGTCGGCGTGTAAAATGGTCGACAACCGGTGGGCAATGATGATCGTCGTGCGCCCCGCCATCAGGTGGTGCAGCGCCTGCTGGACGTGGTTTTCACTTTCGTTATCCAGCGCACTGGTCGCCTCGTCCAGCAGCAGGATGCGCGGATCGTTAAGAATGGCGCGTGCGATGGCGATACGCTGTTTTTGCCCGCCGGACAATCGCACCCCCTGCTCGCCCAGATCGCTGTCGTAGCCGTCGGGAAGCTGTTGAATAAATTCATGGGCATAGGCTGATTTTGCCGCGGCGATAACGTCCGCTTCGCTGGCATCCAGTTTTCCGTAGCGGATATTTTCAATCACATTGGCACTGAACAGCGCCGGTTGCTGGGCGACCAGTGCCATCTGACTGCGCAGATCCCGAGGGTCCAGGTCGCGCAGATCCACCCCGTCGAGGCTGACACAGCCGGCCTCAGGGTCGTAGAAGCGCAACAGCAGCTCGAACACTGTGGACTTCCCGGCGCCGGATGGACCGACCAGCGCGGTGATCTTGCCGGCCGGCAGCGCCAGGGAAAAATCGACCAGCGCCGCTTGATTAGGGCGTGACGGGTAGTGGAAAGTCACCGAATCAAACTGCAGCGCGGGTTGTAGCTGACCGGCTATAGGGCGTGTTTTTGCCTCGGTCTGCTTCGGGGCGAGTATGTTGCTGGGCTCTTCCAGCAGCTCCATCAACCGCTCGGTTGCGCCAACCGCCCGCTGCATCTCGCCATAGACCTCGGACAGGGTAGCGACTCCCATGGCCACCAGCAGCGCATAAAAGACGAAGGCTCCCAGTTCGCCGCCGGTCATCACACCGCTAATCACGTCGTAGCCGCCGACCCAGAGCATGCCGGAAAGCGCGCCAAACACCAGCAGGATGACCACCGCCATCAAGGCGGCGCGCTGCTTGATGCGTTGGCGCGCGACGCTGAAAGCCTGTTCCACTTCCGTGGCGAAGGCGCTGCGCTCATGGGGTTCACGGGTGTAGCTCTGCACGGTTTTTATCTGCTGAATTACTTCACCGGCGTAGCTGCCGACCTCTGCGATGCGGTCCTGGCTTTGGCGGCCCAGCGCCCGCACCCGGCGCCCGAACAGCAGTATCGGCAGCAGGATCAGCGGAACACCGGCTACAATGACGAGGCTGAGTTTTATATTGGTGACGAACAGCATGATCAGTGCGCCGCTGGTGGTGACGAGGCTGCGCAGTGCCATCGAAAACGAACTGCCGATGATCGACTGCAGCAGCGTGGTATCGGTGGTCAGGCGCGACATGATCTCGCCGCTGCGGTTGGATTCGAAGTAGCTCGGATGCAGGCCGATAATGTTGTTAAACACGGCCCGGCGGATATCGGCGGTGATGCGCTCGCCCAGCCAGGAAACCAGATAAAAGCGGATAAACGTACCGCAGGCCATCAGCACGGCCAGTGAGATCAGCAAGACGATAGCTTGGTTGAGTTGTTCGATAGAGCCGGCCGCAAACCCCTCGTCGATTACCAGCCGCACGCCCTGGCCGATCGTCAGCGTGATGGCGGCAGTAAACAGCAGGGCGATCATGGCTCCGACCCAGTGCTTGCGGTAGGGACGCATAAATTTTCCCAGCTGCCGCAGTGTCGGGAGTATTGCAGGGTTGGCCAAAGTGATAATCCTTAGAAGCTGTTTAAGGGAATCGATGCTGTATGGGGCAAAAAAACCGCTACTGTTGTGCTAAAACACGTCTGCTCACCGACGCCTTCGCAAGCCTTGCGATAGGGAATGGGTTACAGGCTAGCAGGCTTTTGGCCTTGTGGCTTGTGCGGTGTCTCATTAGCTCAGCCTGAATCAAGCCTGGCACCCGCAATAAGGTGATGAAGGCAAAGAAAGAACGAGTTGATGCAGTTTTTTCAGACCATTGAGAGGCGTTTTGCTTCAGTTGTGCAGATGGTGCGATGAGGGCTAAAAAGATCCGCCGATCTGGTTAGAATCACCCCGTTATCAGAATAAAAGCGGTACTATTTGCGCGAGTGCATTTGAATACCATGACCCCAATTTGGAAATGAACACGCTATGGATCTATTTATATACCTCGATGATTCTGATCTCGAGCCCGCTGATTTCAACAAAGTGGCCGGGCCGATCGCCGAGGCAATCGCAGAATATGTCGCGAACAAACCGGGCAGTGCTGAACTGGTTGACCTGCGTAGCCCCGATCCTGTCAGTCAAGAACCTGAGTGCGGCGATTCTGAGAGCAAGGATAAGTTATCGGA
>JBFGYY010000284.1:0-4797 GCA_041587095.1 Motiliproteus sp.
CCCAGGCCGGATTCATGCTCGGTTTTTTCAGCCTGCTCGCGGTATATAACGGGCTGCCACAAGACGTTACACCGCTGTTGCTCGTGGATCACTATGCCGTGTTTTTTATGGGACTGATCCTAGCCAGCGCAATACTGCTGCTGCCTCTGTGCCATGATTACTGGCGCCGCCGGCGCGTCCAGCTCGATGAATATTACCTGCTCTTTACCCTGAGTATTCTCGGCGCACTGGTCGTGGTGTGCAGTCGCCATTTTGCCAGCTTCGTCCTGGGTCTGGAGCTGTTATCACTGCCGTTGATCGCCATGATCGGTTATCCCTTTGCAAACCGGTATGCTCCTTCGCTTGAAGCGGCTATCAAATATCTGCTGTTATCCGGCGTGGCTTCAGCCTTTCTCCTGTTCGGCGCAGCATTGGTCTACGCCGATCAGGGCTCACTCAACTTTGCCGCGCTGGGGCGATCACTGATCTTTACCCCGCTGCAAGCCTCGCCGCTGCTGCTGACCGGCACCATGCTGGTGCTAGCCGGAATCGCCTTCAAGCTCTCACTGGCGCCTTTTCACCTGTGGACACCCGATGTCTACCAGGGTGCACCGGTTCCCGTGACGGCCCTGCTGTCCACCGTGGTAAAAACCGCCCTCGCCGCCCTGCTGCTGCGCTGGTTTCTAGCCAGTCAGGGTTTTAATATTCCACAACTGGTCTGGTCGCTGACCCTGATTGCCATCACCTCCATGCTGGTCGGTAACCTGCTGGCTTTACTGCAGCAAGACATTAAACGCCTGATGGCCTGCTCCTCCATTGCCCATTTCGGCTACCTGCTGGTGGCGCTGCTTGCCCTCAGCCGCAGTCTGACACCGAACCTGGCGGTGGAAGCGGTCAGCTTTTATCTGGTTGCCTACACCCTCTCAACACTGGCCGTGTTTGCGGTTGTGATACAGCTGTCCTCCAAAGAGCCTCGGCACGGCGCCGACGGCCCCGAGGAGCGCGACCAGTTGCAGCACTATCGGGGGCTTTACTGGCGTCAGCCGTTTCTGGCACTGGTGATGACTCTGGCACTGCTGTCTCTGGCAGGCATCCCGCTAACCGTCGGCTTTATCGGCAAGTTTTATCTGTTTGCCGCCGCCGTGGAAGAAGAACTTTGGCTGGTGCTGCTGGCGGTGGTGATCGGTAGCGGTATCGGTCTGTTTTATTATCTGCGCATCATCCTGATCATGACCGAATCTCTTCCGGCGCAAGACCCGGCACAGGCCCCATCTGCCAGCCCACAACCCCGTACGCTCTGGCACAGCAGCGGCAATCTGGTGTTGATCATTATGGGACTGCTGACCCTGTGGATGGGTATCCAGCCTTCGCCATTGATTGAACTGATTCAGTCGCTGACCGCAGCGATGGGCTGATCACCGCAGCGGAGTCTTTACTTCCCGAATTTTCCTGCTACCATAGCGCCTCTTCGGTGAGGTTCCCGAGTGGCCAAAGGGATCAGACTGTAAATCTGACGCGAAAGCTTCGGTGGTTCGAATCCACCCCTCACCACCATTCCCCCAGTCGACGGCTACGCCGCCCGCCTGTTCGGCATTAAGGCTACACGCCAGCTTTCGACGAATCTGAATAGCTAAAACGCCGAGACCATGAAAATTCGCGAACTCCTCTCAGCCCGCGTACGGGCCGCCATGACCGCCGCCGGTATTCCCGACGACTGCTCCCCGCTGGTCGCTCCCAGTAACCGTCCCCAGTTTGGTGACTACCAGGCCAACGGGGCGATGGGTGCCGCCAAAAAGCTCAAAACCAATCCGCGCGAGCTGGCCGGGAAGATCATCGACGCCCTGGATCTAGAGGGAATCGCCGACAAGACTGAAATCGCCGGTCCCGGTTTTATCAATATCCATCTGAATGCGAACTGGCTGGCCGGGCATATCGATCAGTCGCTCAGCGGCGAGCGCTTGCAGCTCGAGCAAACCGATACGCCGCAACAGGTCGTGGTGGATTACTCATCCCCGAATCTGGCGAAAGAGATGCATGTCGGCCACCTGCGTTCCACCATTATCGGCGATGCGCTGGCACGTATTCTCGAAGCACAGGGCCACCGTGTTATCCGGCAGAACCATGTTGGGGACTGGGGAACCCAGTTTGGTATGCTGATCACTCACCTGCAGGATCAGATCAAGGAACACGACGGCAGCGTTCCGAAGCTGGCCGACCTGGAACAATTCTACCGCGAGTCCAAACAGCGCTTCGACGATGAGCCCGATTTCGCAGACCGCGCCCGGGCCAATGTTGTCAAACTGCAGGCAGGAGACGCCGACTGCCTGCATTACTGGCGCACCTTTATCGATATCTCGGTCGCGCACAGCGAAGAGATCTACAGCAAGCTGAACGTCACCCTCTCTAGCGACGATATCTGTGCCGAGAGTGCCTACAACGCCGATCTGCCGCAGGTTATCACCGACCTGCAGACACAAGGACTCGCGGTAGAAAGCGAAGGCGCACAGGTCGTCTTCCTAGACGAACTGGCGGATAAGAAAGGCAATATCACCCCCGTCATTGTGCAAAAATCCGGCGGCGGCTACCTGTACGCCACCACGGACCTGGCAGCGGTGCGCCATCGCTGCCAGACCCTATCAGCCGACCGGATCCTGTATTTTATCGACGCCCGCCAATCGCTGCATATGAAGCAGGTGTTTGCCGTGGCCCGTAAAGCCGGCTTTGCCACCCCGTCGTGCAGCCTCGAGCACCATGCCTTTGGCACCATGATGGGTGAAGACGGCAAGCCGTTTAAAACCCGTGCCGGTGGCACCGTCAAGCTCGCCGACCTGCTGGACGAGGCGGTCATTCGGGCCGAGGCCCTGCTGGAAAGCAAGAATTCGGTGCTCGATGGTGAGGTTCGCCGCGAAACGGCGCGCAAAATCGGTATCGGCGCGGTCAAGTACGCCGATCTTGCCAAAACACGCACCAATGATTACATCTTCAGCTGGGAAAGTATGCTGAGCTTTGAAGGCAACACCGCGCCTTACTTGCAGTATGCCTTCACCCGGATTCGCAGCATCTTTGCCAAGGCAGCGATTGACCCGAAAGCGATCGGCGGCGCAGTTATTCTGGCGGCCGAGCAGGAGAAAGCTCTGGCCCTCAAGCTGCTGCGTTTTTCCGAAGCTGTGGATCAGGTCACCGAGGAAGCTTACCCGCACCTGCTGTGCAGCTACCTCTACGAGCTTTCCAGCCTGTTTATGAGCTTCTACGAAGCCTGCCCGATACTGCGCAGCGATATTGACAGCGCCAGCCGCGACAGCCGTCTGCGTTTATGCCAGGCGACCGCCCGCACACTGGAAACCGGCCTTGACCTGCTGGGCATCGAAGTGATGGAACGGATGTAACCCATCTGCCCACTGCGTTAAAAAAGCCGGATAACGACATGTCCGGCTTTTTTATGCGCGTTGTTTTATGATCCCGGCCTAAAGCACCAAGGCTTATGTTATTCCTTTGCTATTGCTTTGTGATTCCTTTGGTTATTCCTATGGCTATTCCTCTTATGCTCACCGCTTGATCATTGCGCTTTTTTAGTATTTGCACGCTATTCAAATACCAGCGCTATTTTAATTAGCAGGTTTTTAACCAGACCAGACAGGCAGGGCATTCACTTTGCGTCTGCCGAACCCAGATCAATTCGACGCCGGATAATCCGACCTATCCCTTGCCAATAGCCGCCATTTGGGCTTAATTAACCCCCTACGTTTGCCAACAAAGGATATGCTTTCATGGAAATATCGACACTGGTGGTGCTGGCCGCGCTCTGCGTGCTGATCTTTTACTTCATCCTGATCTACAACAACCTGGTTCAATTGAAGCACAATGTCAGCAAAGCCTGGGCTAATATCGATGTACTGCTTAAGCAGCGTCATGATGAATTGCCCAAGCTGGTCGAGACCTGCAAACAATATATGGGCTACGAGAAAGACGCGCTGGAAGCGATCATCAAAGCCCGTTCCTCGGTAGCATCCGCGCAGCAAGCGGGCGATATGAAAGCCCTGGGTAAAGCCGAAACAGGCCTGCGTCTTGAACTGGGCAACCTGTTTGCGCTGGCTGAAGCCTACCCGGATCTGAAAGCGAACGAATCCTTCCAGCACTTACAGGCACGTATTACCGGCCTGGAACAGGATATCGCAGACCGCCGCGAGTTTTACAATGAGTCGGTTAACCTCAACAATGTGCGCATTGAGCAGTTCCCCGACATACTCATCGCCAAGCGCATGGGGTTCAAAGCTGCTGATCTGCTCGAATTTTCAGAAGCCGAGAAAGCCGATGTGAACATGCAACAACTGTTCAGCTAACTCGCGCAACAACGTATCGCTGACTGAAGGATAGATAGCCTACCGATGAGTTTTTCGCACTGGAAATCCACGCTTAGCGCCAATGAGCTGCTTTTTAGCCAGGGACTCAGCGTCGTGCTGACCCTGGCCTGTGTCGCCGGCTTGTTCTATTGCCTGAAACGCGCCCGGTTAATCGAAGATACGCCGACCTCGCGAATCCGCTCAGCAGCCCAGGGCTATGTCGAACTGGTGGGGCCCGTTATCGGCGGCGAGGTCGAGGAACTCACCGCCCCTTTATCCGGCACACCCTGCGTGTGGTATCGGTATAAAATTGAGCGACATCGCGATTCGGAAAAAGCCAGCCATTGGGAAACTGTACGTAAAGGTACCAGCAGTGAATGGTTTCAGATCAATGACGATACCGATACCTGCATTATTGACCCCGAGGGTGCGGAGATAATTACCGAACACAAGCGCACCTGGTTTGGCGACAGTGAAA
>JBFGYY010000285.1:0-4791 GCA_041587095.1 Motiliproteus sp.
GGTTTTCAGGTGCATGTCGGGCCAAATAAGCCCGAGAGCCGCGGCTCGATCCGTCTTGATAGTGCCGATCCGGCCAAGCCGCCCCGGATTCAGTTTAATTATCTGGCGGCGCAACAAGACCGCGAAGATTGGCGCCGCTGTATCCGCCTGACCCGTGAATTGCTCAATCAGTCAGCACTGGACGAGTTCCGTGGAGATGAGATTCAGCCAGGCATAGCGGTTCAGACCGACGAACAGATCGACACCTGGGTGCGCGATAACGTGGAGAGCGCTTACCACCCCTCCTGTACGTGCAAGATGGGCGCAGCAACCGATCCGATGGCCGTGCTGGATGCTGAGTGCCGGGTGCGGGGTGTCGGTCAGTTGCGAGTCGTGGACTCGTCCGTATTTCCCGTGATTACCAACGGTAACCTGAACGCCCCGACCATCATGGTGGCAGAAAAAGCCGCAGATATGATTTTGGGCGAGCCGGCATTGCCGGCCGCTAATGTACCGGTCTGGATTCATCCGGACTACCAAACACAGCAGCGTTGATATGCTGTCTGGCGGTTGTATCTCCAAGCCGGTCAATTTTCGGGCGGGCTTGGAGATTCGGCGGCTTTTTTTATAACGATAAAAGGAAAGCAAGATGAAAAAAACCACACGATCTTTGGCTAAACAAGCCGCGACACTCACGTTAGCCCTGGCAGGCAGCTTTTCCGCCACGGTCATGGCAGCTACCGACTGTTCAAAAGTTCGCTTCGCAGACGTTGGCTGGACCGATATCACCGCCACGACCGCCATCGCCTCAGAGATTGTCAAAGGGCTTGGCTATAAGCCCAAGAGTCAGCTGCTCTCGGTACCGGTAACCTACACCTCGCTGGCCTCGGGCGATCTGGATGTATTCCTGGGAAACTGGATGCCGACCATGGAAGCCGATATTGCTAAATATCGCGAAGAGGGCAGCGTGGAAACCCTGACGACGAACCTTACCGGTGCGAAATACACCCTGGCGGTAAACCGTGCGGCCTTCGAAGGGGGGGTTAAAACCTTCGCCGATATTGTTAAGTATAAAAAGCAGTTCCGTGGTCGTGTACACGGTATCGAGCCCGGTAACGACGGTAACCGTCTTATCCAGGATATGATCGATCAGAATGCCTTTGGTCTCAAATCGTTTCGTCTGGTGGAGTCCTCGGAAGCGGGCATGATGTCCGAGGTCAAGCGTGCCGAGCGCCGTAAAAACTGGGTACTATTTCTGGGCTGGGCCCCACACCCGATGAACAGTAACTTCGACATCGAATACCTTGATGGTGGTGATGACTGGTTTGGCCCTGATTTTGGTGGTGCCAGCGTGCATACCAATACCCGTAAGGACTACAGCAAGCAGTGTCCGAATATGGGGGCGCTGCTCAAGAACCTGGTCTTCACACTGGATATGGAAAACCGCGTGATGGCTGCCATTCTGGATGATGGCAAGAAGCCTGCCGTTGCTGCTGCTGAGTGGTTGAAAGCCAACCCGCAAGCGCTGGGTCCCTGGCTGCAGGGCGTGACCACCCTGGACGGCAAGCCCGGGCTTCCCGCCGTCCGTCAGTACCTCAACCTGTAAACCCGCGTTGACCAATCCGGGTGTCGGGTTGGCTGGCTATCATCGCGCCGAGTTTGTGCGAATGCTGCCTCCCCGACGCGGATTAATCGGCCCAACCGTCCTTCTGTACGATACCCTCGGGTAAGCAGACCAGGGCGGTGGGATCGATCGCTCTACCTCTTTAAATTTGACAACCCCGAGACCGCCGTATGAATTGGATAAACGACCACAAAATTCCATTAGGTCATTGGATGGAACTGTTTGTCGATTGGTTGATCGGCAATGCCGCCGGTTTTTTTGATGCGATATCCATATCGCTGGAGTGGTTGATTCTCGGCCTGACCGACCTGTTGCTGGCTTGTCCGCCTGTCGCCCTGATTGCTTTTCTGGCTGGCTTGGCCTATTGGCTGCACCGCTCAGTCGGTCTGGTCATCTTTATTGTGTTATCCCTGTTGCTGATCGCAAATCTGGGTTACTGGACCGAGATGATTGAAACCGTCGTATTGGTTTTGATGGCGACTTTTTTGTGTATTTTATTCGGTATACCGCTGGGCATTCTGGCCGCGCATTACCCCCGCTTTAATATCGCCATTCGGCCAGTGCTGGACCTGATGCAAACCATCCCCACCTTTGTTTACCTGATACCGACCCTGATACTGTTTGGGTTAGGTGTGGTACCGGGGCTGATTTCGACCATTATTTTTGCCATAGCGGCACCCATTCGTCTTACCGCACTGGGAATCAGCAGTGTACCGGAAGAGTTGCTTGAAGCGGGGAAAGCCTTTGGTGCAACGCGCTGGAAGTTATTGTTTAAAGTCGAGTTGCCCGCTGCGATGCCCAGCATTATGGCCGGGGTTACCCAATGCATCATGCTGGCGCTGTCGATGGTCGTTATTTCAGCGCTGGTCGGTGCTGATGGCCTGGGTAAGCCGGTGGTGAGGGCGCTGAATACGGTGAACATCTCTCAGGGCTTTGAGGCCGGGCTGGCCATTGTCCTGGTGGCCATTATTCTGGATCGTATCTGCAAGCAGCGTGACCCGAAGGAGACAAAGTGATGAGTCTGATCGATATCGAAAATCTGGATGTCGTCTTCGGCGAACAGCAAGGTGCGGCGATAACACTGTTGGATCAGGGTTTGAGCCGACAGGAGATCATGGAACAAACCGGTTCCGTTGTAGGCGTGCAAGGTGCAAGTTTGCAAGTAAAAGAGGGTGAAATCTGTGTGTTAATGGGCTTGTCCGGTTCCGGAAAATCGAGTCTGTTACGCACCGTTAACGGCCTGAATAAGATTAGTCGCGGCAGCTTAAAGGTTCGCGATGGTGACCGTGTCATCGATCTGGCAACCTGCGATGAAAAAACCTTGCGCCATCTTCGTACCAACCGAATTTCGATGGTGTTTCAGAAGTTCGCACTGATGCCCTGGTTGACGGTTCTGGATAACGTCGCCTTCGGACTGGAGATGAAAGGCGTTGGTAAGAAAGAGCGTCAGCGCAAGGCGATGGAAAAGCTGCAGATGGTGGGGCTGGATGAGTGGGCCGAATCGTTACCCCATGAACTGTCTGGTGGCATGCAGCAGCGCGTTGGCCTGGCGCGGGCTTTCGCCATGGACACCGATATACTGTTGATGGATGAGCCCTTCTCCGCGTTAGACCCGTTGATTCGCGCACAGCTGCAAGATGAATTGCTGGAACTGCAGCGAAATTTGAAGAAGACCATTATCTTTGTCAGCCATGATCTGGATGAGGCGCTGAAGATCGGCTCGCATATTGCAATCATGGAATCAGCACAGATTATTCAGCACGGGGAGCCGGAGCAGATTGTCCTGAATCCGGAAAATGCCTACGTGGAAAATTTTGTCGCGCACACTAACCCCCTTAACGTACTCGTTGGCCGTACCTTAATGACGCCCACCGAGCAGTTGAAAAAACAGGGTGAACGACTGATTCTGGATACCAGTCATAACTATTGGGTGGAACTCGAACAGGGGCGTATCGCCCGCGCGGGTATGGCCGACGCCTCGTTTCCGGTACAAGCCTGGCATGAGGGTGACGGGGAGCGTGGAACCTTTGCTGTTGCGGCACCGGATATCAGCATGCGCGATGCCATCAACTTGCGTTACGGCACGCGACTCCCGGTACTGCTTGAGGAAGAGGGGCAGTTTGCTGGTGTCTTAAACGACGCGAATTTTTATTACGCCTTGCTGGGCAAGCATTTCGTTGCGGATTAGATCGTCGCTGCCGTCATGCTGAAATCGTACTTCGCCGGGCCTGCAGGGACGGGCCGGGCGTTGAGCCTGGTCCAGTGCCGCTACTGCTACCGCGATAGGTTTCGCGGATGTTATCTATGCAGCAAATTAGTGAGTCACCTATTATCACCGCTTGCTTGCACCGGCTATTGATGTTGTGTTGGACTAGTCGTTAGCAGCTATTAGACGCCATGGTCTCAACAGTTGCCTGGAGTTCTGGCGATGGTTGATGTTGATGTTGGGGTGGTCAATGGAGTGGTGTTGAATGATATCTAGCCGCAATGATCAAACTCGCAATCCCCCCCGGGTCGAGGTAGTGATCGAAATTCCGCGTGGCAGCTTTTTAAAACGTGGTTCCACTGGCCATCTGGACTTTATCTCACCGCTCCCTTGCCCCTTTAATTACGGTGCGGTGCCGGCCTATATCGGCGGTGAAGGCGATCTTCTGGATGCCGTTGTGCTGGGGCCGCGTCTGGCCGCTGGTACGCGGCTAACCGTGCCGGCATACGGCGCCGTGGGCTTGTCGGAGCGTTTTATGTATGACGACAAGCTTATCTGCAGCACGCAACCCTTAACTCAGCGCCAGCGTCAGTTTGTGCTGCGGTTTTTTCACTTCTATGCCCGCTGCAAGGGATTGCTGAATATCCTTCGCCGCCGCCCGGGTGCCAGTCGCTGCGAGGGTTGGGGAGCGGCCGATGCTGCCATCGCCCGCGCCCGTCCTATCGATCCGCGCTGGCAAGGACCGACGGTTCCGTATTAGAGAAAGGGCTACAGGCTTCAGGCTTCAGGCCAAGCAAAAAGCAAAAAGCAAAAAGCAAAAAGCAAAAAGCAAAAAGCAAAAAGCAAAGAATGCGGATTTGGGCTCTTGGTTGACAATATTATTTGCCGCCTGCCGCCTGCCGCCTGCCGCCTGCCGCCTGCCGCTGTTTTATGTGTTTCGCTTCTAGCAGACGCATAGCGTCGTCCTAGTCCCTCGCTGAAC
>JBFGYY010000286.1:0-4788 GCA_041587095.1 Motiliproteus sp.
GGGCGTGGCACGCCGGTCAGTCCTGTTTCGAAGGACGATCTGACTGCAATGATTTTTCCATCGGTATCGAACTGGAAGGTTGTGACGACGAGGCCTATACCGACCTGCAGTACCTGGCGCTTGCTGCCGTGAGTCGAAGTTTACTGACTGCGTACCCCGAGCTGACCATCGAGCGCATTGTTGGTCACTGCGATATTGCACCGGGCCGCAAAACCGATCCCGGTCCGTCTTTCGACTGGGAGCGTCTGCGAAGGCTGCTGGTTTGACGGTAAAGCGGTAATTGGTTGGCTTAATTTATTGAAACTAATTGCAAACACGAATAATTAGCATTTATTATAAGCGGCAATGCTTTCTATTTTGTAGGGTCTTTTCTGTTACTTGCGAGATTATTCTTTTTCACAGCGCAGCCGATCAGCGTTATATCTGATCGCCTCCTGGGAGCAACACTTGTGATAAGGATTGTGAACTAGCCATGAGTACGCTTCTGCGTGTTGAAAACATCGAGTGTCGCTACGAGCAGCACCGGGTTGTTGAGCAGCTCAGTTTCGAGGTCAAAGAGGGCGAGATCGCTTGCTTGCTTGGCCCCAGTGGCTGCGGCAAGACCACCGTACTGCGTGCTATAGCCGGGTTTAACTCGATCTATTCGGGCTCTCTTCAGCTTGAGGGTCGTGTTATTGCGACGGCAACAACCAGCGTGCCCCCCGAGCGGCGCAATCTGGGCATGGTCTTTCAGGACTATGCGCTATTCCCGCATCTTAGTGTTGAAGACAACATCGCTTTCGGTCTGAAGAACGGCTCCCGGCGCGATAAGAGCCGCATTGTCGCTCACCTGCTGGAACTCGTGAAGTTGCCCGATGTGGCGAAACGTTTCCCCCATGAGTTATCCGGTGGTCAGCAGCAGCGTATTGCGCTGGCACGGGCATTGGCGCCGAAACCGCGCTTGCTGTTGATGGACGAGCCGTTTTCCAACCTGGATACCGAATTGCGTCGTCAGTTATCCGTGGAAGTCAGGGATATTCTGCGTGAAGAAAAGATCTCGGCGATCGTGGTCACCCACGATCAGGATGAAGCCTTCACCGTCAGTGACAAGCTGGGGGTGGTTGCCGATGGCTATCTGCAACAATGGGATACGCCGTTTACGGTTTATCACAACCCGGCCAATCCCCAGGTTGCCAGCTTTGTCGGTGAGGGGATGTTTATTCCGGGCCGCGCCTTGGATGGCCAGCTGATTGAAACCGATATCGGTTTGGTGAAGGCCAATAAGGTGTCCTGGCAATCCGGCGATCTGCTCGACGTGTTTCTGCGCCCTCATGAAGTGGTGCCCGGCTGCAGCGGCTGTGAGGTGAGTGGTGAGGTGGTCAAAAAGGAATTTCTTGGTACGACGACGCTATACACTCTGAAGCTCCCCACAGGGCGACTGGTGGAATCTTCGTTTGTCAGTAATGAAGATCTTCGTCCGGGGGATCGGGTGTCTGTACGGGTCGAGACCTCTAATCTGGTGGCGTTTAAAGCCGCTTAATTTACCGGTTTAACCTGTTTTCCCTAGGTGGGAGCGGACTGGTTACCTTGTCCTGGTTGCATGTGCTTAGTAAGCCATAAAAAATCCCGTAGTGAAAACTACGGGCTTTTTTATGCAGGGGCTGGCATGAAACAGTACCAATTTGAACCTGGGCCTGGACCTGGACCAGTCAGTTTAGTCGGATCAATTCGCTGATCAGCTGGCCGCTACGGCCTTGGCACCGCGGGCTTCTTTTGTGGCTTTGGCCGGGCGCTTGGCCTGGGTTGACGAGGCGATCGACCGGCTGAGTAAGATAACCGGTATCAGCCCCACCAGGACGATCAACAGGGCGCCCAGAGCCGACTGTTCCAGCATCTCATCCGAGGCGTATTGATAGACGTGAGTGGCCAGGGTATCGAAGTTGAACGGGCGCAGGATCAGGGTTGCCGGCAGCTCTTTCATGCAATCGACGAACACCACCAGGGCCCCGGTCAGGAGTCCGCCACGAATCAAGGGCAGGTGTACGCGCCACAGCGTCTGCATGCTGTTCAGCCCCAGTGAGCGGGCCGCCATATCCATGGTGGGGGTTATTTTCGCCAGACTGGATTCGACCGAGCCGGTAGCGACTGTCAAGAAACGCACCACATAGGCAAACAGCACCGCGAAAATCGTCCCGCTCAAGAGCAGGCCGGTTGAGATGCCGAACAGGTCCATCATCAAACTGTCCAGGCCGTTATCAAACGCGGCAAAGGGGATAATGACACCGATGGCAAGTACGGCTCCGGGTAGTGCGTAACCCAGTCCGGACAAGCGGACGGCGCTGTTCAGGGCGCGACTGCTGTGCAGCCGCTTGCTATAGGCGAGTAATAAACCGACCAGACAGCAGATAAGCGCCGCCAGCAGCGACAGCAAGAAGCTGTTACCGGCAATGGTGAGAAATTCGTCGTTCCAGGATTCGCTGAAATTGTCCCAGGCGTAGTAGCCCAGCACCATGAAGGGGATTAAAAAACCGACGGTAAAGGGCAGCAGGCAGGCCAGCGTAGCTAACGCGGCGCGCCAGCCCGTCAGGGGGTAGGTGGCGAGTTCGCGGTAGCGGTCGGCGCCATTGAACTGGCGTTGTTTGGCACGGCCAATACGTTCCAGTGAGACCAGCATAACCACGAAAATAAGCATCATGCAGGCGATTTGAGCGGCCCCGCCGATGTTGCCCATGTTCAGCCAGGTGTCGTAGATACCGGCGCTCATACTTTTCACAGCGAAGAAATCCACCGTGCCAAAATCATTGATGGTCTCCATGGAAACCAGTGACAGGCCCACCGCGATGCCGGGACGGGCCATGGGCAGCGAAACACGGATAAAGCTTTGCCAGGGGGTGCAGCCAAGGGTGCGGCTGGCTGCCTGGATGTTGGCCGATTGCTCCAGAAACGAGGCGCGGGCCAGCATATAGATGTAGGGGTAGAGAACCAGTGCCAGCATAACAATGGCGCCGCCCAGGGTACGGATATCGGGAAACCAGTAATCTCTGGCGGTTTGCCAGCCAAACAGCTCGCGCAGCGCCGACTGGACAGGGCCTGCGTATTCGAGCTGGTCGGTATAAACGTAAGCAATCACATAGGCGGGGACTGCAAAGGGCAGCAGTAAGGCCCATTCAAAAATACGCTTGCCCGGGAAGCGGCACATGGTCACCAGCCATGCGCAACCGACGCCAATGACGGTGGCGATGGTTCCGACACCGGCAAGCAGTAGCAGGGTCGTGATGATGTAATGGGGGAGAACCGTACTGGCAAGGTGATCCCAAATATTTTCACTGGGAAAGAATGCCAGCCAGAAGATGGACGCGACAGGCAGGATGACCAGAGTGGCGCAGAGAAGGGCTGAGAGTAACCAGCGCCGATTGAGGTGTTTTTCTGAGCGCAGCGCGCTGTCGCCCAGAGGGGGGATAGCTAATGCGGGTTCAACTGATGAGCTGCTCATGCCGATCTGCCTGATTCGGGTACAGCGCAGCGGCTGTCATCAGCCACTGCGCGGAACAAAAGCTCGATTATCAGTTATCGAAGCCAACCTTATCAACCAGTTTGGCCGCTTTGCTGCGATTCTCGGCAATTACGGACAGACTCAGGTTGTCGGCTTTGAAGCCGCTCATGCGTTCTTTAACCAGGCCAGCCAGTGGCGTGCCGGGGCGAACAGGGAACTCGTAGTTGCCTTGAGCGTACTGTTCCTGTGCGCTGGGGCCGCTGAGGTATTCCATCAACTTAATCGCATTGGCTTTGTTAGGGGCGTGCTGGGTCAGCGCGATACCGGTGATGTTCATGTGTGCACCACGATCCGACTGATTCGGGAAGACCAGGTTGACGGAGTTGGCCCAATCGACCTGCTCCGGGTTCTTGGTGTTGTGCAGCATCTTGCCGAAGTAATAGGTGTTGCCGATTGCAACGTCGCAGACGCCTTCAAATACTGCCTTAACCTGGGCGCGATCGTTACCCTGAGGCTTGCGTGCCAGGTTGTTTTTAACGCCCTTGAGCCAGGTCTCTGCACCCTCTTCGCCCAGGTGGGCAATCATGGAGCCGATCAGAGACAGATTGTAAGAGTGCTTACCGCTGCGGGTACAGATACGGCCCTTCCATTTTGCATCGGCCAGCTCTTCATAAGTCTTGAGTTCGCCGAGCTTAACGCGGTCTTTGGCGGCATAGATGATGCGTGAACGGGTGGTCAGTGCAAACCAGTTATCGTTAGGGTCGCGGTATTGCGCGGGGATATTGCTTTCCAGGGTGCTGCTCTGTACCGGCTGGGCCAGTCCGCGGTTAACCACGTCGAACAGGTTGCCGGTGTCGGCGGTCAGTACCAGGTCGGCTTTGCTGTTGCGGCCTTCATTCTCCAGACGCTCAACCAAACCTTTCTTAGCAAAAACAACATTGGTCTTGATGCCTGTTTCTTGCGAGAAGGCGTCCAGCATCGGCTTAATCAGGAAAGCCTGACGGTAAGAATAGATGTTGACCTCTTCGGCGGCCTGGACAATTGGCGCGGCGACAGAAGCGGCCAGGGGAAGCAGGGACAGGGTAGCTAGCTTTTTCATAGACTTCAGTGTGGTCATGGCTACATCTCACTTGATGTTGATAATAAGAATGAGACTGATTCTTATTCAAAGCTAAAGTTAAGTCAAGTGTTTTTTACCCCAGTTAATGTAGGTGATTTAAAAAAAGATTGGCGGCAGGCGGCAGGCGGCAGGCTACAGGCAAAAGCAAAAGCAAAAGCAAAAGCAAAAGCAAAAGCAAAAGCAAAAGCAAAAGCAA
>JBFGYY010000287.1:0-4780 GCA_041587095.1 Motiliproteus sp.
GCGACGCCCTCGTGGTCGAGGATGGCAGGGTCGAAGCGCGTCTGGGTCTGGCGTTACCGGCAGCCGGCCGGCGTGTGAAAGCGCGGGATGCGCAAGCGATGCTGTTGACTGAATTGCCGCGTCTGGTCGAGGCGGGGCTCTGTTATCAGGCGATAGATCAGGCGGCGCTGCAGGCGCACCTCGATTCGGTGCAGGACCAGGAATATCTGCGTCATTGGCTGTTGAGGGCCGGATTGGTGGCCTTTATTGGCGACGGTGCCAGATTGCCGCGCAAAAGCGGTATCGACGACCAGCCGTTGGTTGCGGGCGCCATTCCCTTTGTTTCTCCCGCCTCGTTAGCCGTGGAACCGGTGCTGCCGCACGGGGGGAAAATTCGCGGTATGGGCATTCCCGGCGGGGTGACGTTGATTGTTGGCGGCGGCTTTCACGGCAAATCGACCCTGCTGCAGGCCCTGGAGCGCGGGGTGTACAACCATATCCCCGGCGATGGCCGCGAACGGGTGGTTACCGACCCTGCAGCGGTGAAGATTCGCGCCGAAGATGGCCGCGCCATCAACCGTGTTGATATCAGTGGGTTTATTAATCATCTGCCCCTGGGCAAGGACACGCGCTATTTCTGTACGGATAACGCCAGTGGCAGCACGTCGCAGGCGGCCAACATCATGGAGGCGCTCTGTTCGGGGTGTCGCACGCTGTTGATCGACGAAGATACCTCGGCGACCAACTTTATGATCCGTGATCAGCGTATGCAGCGTCTGGTTGCTGCCGAGCGCGAACCGATTACGCCGCTGTTGGCGCGAATCCGGGGCCTCTTTGACCAGCACGGGGTTTCGACGCTGCTGGTGACGGGCGGCAGCGGTGCCTATTTTGATGTGGCGGACAGGGTCATCATGATGGACCAGTATCAGGCGCAGGATGTCAGCGAACAGGCGCGGCGGCTCACAAAAGAGCTGCCCGAACCGGCGGCATCTTTCGGGCGGCCCGGGACAGAGACCGAAGGGGGGGGCGCCTTTGCAGAACCGCTGGGGCGAACCGGCGTGCGGCAGCTGAATGCGGGTGGTCTGCCGCTGGGCGAACCGGGCCGGATCAAGATACAGGCATTCGGCTGTGAAAAATTGCGTCTGGGGGATTTCTCGGTCGACCTGTCCCGTGTCGAGCAGCTGGTGGAACCGGGCCAGCTGCGCGCCATTGGCTGGCTGATGGCACAGTTGTTACAGGCCGATCGAAGCACCTGCGCGGGCGGCGACGCCGAAGCCGGTCTCAGCCTGCCCGGCACCCCGCTAGCGGATTCCCTGTTGGATCTCGCCCGGCAGGCGCTGCAGCAGATCGAATCCCGGGGCCTGGATCACTTATCGCCCTATTACCCCGAACCCCATGGCGGACTGTCCCTGCCGCGTTTGCAGGAGTTGTACGCCGCCCTGAACCGGTTACGAGAGCTGCCGTTGCAGACGCTTTTGTATGATGACGCCCGCCCGGGCGATTAACCCGGCTTCAGGTTGTTCGGTACAGGTGCTCGCGTAGCTGCCCGATCAGGCTGTTGGGGAACTGGCGGTAATCCGGGTAGGGGCTCAGGATGAGCCGGTCTTTTACCCGCAGGCGCTGCTGTTCGTCCAGTGCCCGGCATTGCGCCGGATCGATCCCGAGCCGCTGCCAGCTCGCCTTGCCCGCGACCAGGTGCCACGCCGGTCCGGGTTGCAGCTGATCAGCAAAGCAGATCGCCTCATGGTGCTGTAACAGATCGTTGTCGCGATAGCGGCGCCAATCGTCGTCGGGAGCACTGAGCTTGGCCAGGATCGTCAGAATCTTGCGCCAGTGGTTGCCGTTCCGGGCGATGATCGCCCCGATATCGACGGGCCTGCCGGCGTCTGTCAATTGCGGAGGGTGGGGCAGATACAGGATCAGTGCCGGTGTCGGGCTGCCCAGATAGCGCAGGGTCATAAACGGTCCTTACCTTCATTTCTTCCGGGTGATCGGTTAACCGGGACGTTGCTGATCCTGCCAGGGGCTGAGCTGCAGGCAGGGGCCGCGAAACAGCACCGGGCCATCGGCATGAGCGCCTTGGACGACAATCAGCTCGGCACTGTCTTTAATCGCCAGCCATTCGGCCTTGCTGAGCAGGCGTAATGTCTGGGCCCGTTGCAGCGACCCGAGGTCGGTCATCTTCCCGTTATTGCGGTCGATAGCCCAGAGACTGAGACCCGCCAGCCCCCGCGGTTTCAAACGTTCGTTCCACTGGATATGCAGGTGCGACTTGCCCGGTGCGTCGCCCTTGTAGGCGGTAATAACCATCAGTGGCTCGGCCTGTACAGGCTGGCTCTGCATCACCGCCATATAGTTGACCGCTTGCACCCGTTGCGGTGTTGGTTGCAGCAGCAGTCCCAGGCTCAGTACGAGCAGGAGTGCAGCGCAGGTGCGCCAGAAGGACAGGCCCTGCCAGAACCCTGCACGCGGCGTGCTGTCGCTCGCCTGATGGCTTATCGTCGTCTGCAATTGCTGCCAGACACGGGCCGGAGGTTGCTCCGGTGCCAGGTCGTCGTGGAGTGAATTCATTCGGTTCTGCCAATCATAAACCCGCGCTTCGAATTCACTGTCGAGGCGGATCAGTCGCTCACAGCGGCGGCGCACCCGTTCCGACAGCGTGCCCAGTACGTAATGGCTGGCCAGATGCTCCCGGACCCGGGGCTGACGGTATCTCAGGCTTTCAGGCATTGGTTCAGCTCCTTTAAGCCACGGCGAATCCAGGATTTCAGGGTGCCGAGCGGGGCTTGCAAGCGTTCGGACAGCTCCGAATGACTCAGGCCGTACAGATAGGCGCAGACGATCGCTGCACGGGGCTCTTCGCGCAAGACTTCCAGGCAGCGGCTCAGGTCGTGGTGCTGTTGCCAGAGCCCGCTGTCGTCGCCGATGAGTTGGCTGAGCTGCGGATCCTCCGGACTTTCCGGTCTGCGCTGTGCCAGACGCACCCGGTCAATAGCGCCATTGCGGGTGATCTGGCACATCCAGGCCCAACCACCACCCAGGTCGCTGCGGTATCTGTCGGCACTGCGCCAGATTTTGGTGTAGCTATCCTGCAGCGAATCTGCGGCCAGCTCCCGGTCGGGAATGATCTTCAGGGTCAGGGCGTACAGTTTGCCGCTGGTGAGCCGGTAAAGTTGCTCGAATGCGGGCCGATGCTGCAGCTTCACCTGGGCCAGGCAGGTTTCGATCTCACGATCCCATGATTCGGGGCGCAATGGCTCATCCTCACTGAGCCGGTCGGCGCGTGTCCGACCGGCGATCCTTTAGCGGTTGTACGCATCCGGTTTGGCCAGATGCCAGACGCCTTTGACGCCATCGCCACTGGTTTGACCGGGCTGGGTATCATTGACCCAGGTATACAGGGGCCGGCCGTTCAGAGACCACTGCCGCCCACCATCATTGCGCGTCACTAGCCCGTAAGGGCCGCTGGGTTGCGCATTCTCGGCGGCCATCAACGGAGGCCATAGCGTGGCACATTTCTGGTAACAGTTCGACTGCCCTGAAGCATCCTTATCAAACGTGTAGAGACTGTGCAGGCGGTTGTCGGTAAGAAATGTTGACTGCTGCCCGGTATATATTTTCACCGGAACTGCGTCGGCACGCGCCACGAACCAGACATTTTTCACCCCGTGCCCTGTGGTATCGCCAGTTTTCTGGTCTTTGATCCAGCTATACAGCGGTTGATGCTGATAGCGCCATTGGAGGCTGCCATCTGTGCGCGTGGTCAGATCGAAATCGCCGACCGGTTTCGCATTCGCTGCGGCGATAAAGGGCGGCCATTTATCGGCGCAGGGGCCGTAGCAGTTGGATTGCCCTGTCGCATCGTTGACAAAGGTATACAGCGTCTGACCGGCAGCGGTGCGCCAGACCAAGCCGAGCGGCGTGCTCTGGGTCAAGGCTGGTTGCTGGTAGGAGGTTTGGCTGTTGGTTGCGCAGGCCGCTATTGTGCCTGTCAGTAACAAAATAAGAATGAGTTTGCCGGTTTGCATCGGAACGTCTCCATGATTTTTCGTGTGGTATGAATGGAAACGCAGGCGATGAAGGATTGGATGCAGGAGATGTGAATTTATTTTGGTTTGCTTTAGTTGCTTCGGTGACTTCAGGTGCAATAAGCCTCTGGTCCTCGAACTGATACGCTTGCCAGCCCTCGAGAAATTGTATTACCGATCAATTTGCACCGTTAACGGGGGGGAGTTTATTTTGTATTGGCATACTGTTCAAAACCCTCTGCAACGGTGCGTCTCAAGGAGTCGTTGTCCCAGGGCTTGCCGATGGTGCAATACGAATTAAGCTTGATGCTCTCCAGGCCGTCCACCGCACGGTCCGATAAACCGCTGAGAATAATGTTGACGATATGTGGTTGATATTCATTCACCTTTTTTAACAAGAGGCTGCCTTCCATTTGTGGCATGCACTGATCCGCGATGATCACACCTGCAGGCTCTGAACGGAGAAAATCGATGGCATCCAGCGGAGAGGTGAAAGTATGGATGCGGTAACCGTCCTTGTTAAACAGCCGGACCAGGGCATGCAATACGTGCGCTTCATCATCAACAATCACCAATGTATTTCGACCGTCACTGTGCTTCACACGACTTCTCCTTTGAATGGCCCGAGCGGCAGTTTTTATTAGATTGGAAAACTGATCAAAGATCAATCCCGTCACCGGCGCACGGCTTGAGGGGCAAATGGCGCGCTGGTCCAAGCGTATCGCCCAGGGCATTCGAAAGATTCGTGCTGACGGCGATGTGGATGGCCGCCC
>JBFGYY010000288.1:0-4758 GCA_041587095.1 Motiliproteus sp.
GCCGCTTTCAGACCAGCGGTATTATGTTTGAAGTGATCGACCTGTCTCAGGTCAGCAGTATTGCCCAGTTACGCGAAGATCTGCTGATCCACTACCAGGCGCAGTTACGTAATGATCTGGGCACACTGTCGATGGCCCATCAGCTGATTAACACCCCGGGACTGGAGGCGAGCCGTCAAGCGCTGGCCAGCCAGATGATTGACCAAAAACTGACGCACAGTGTCAACGCGCTGAGTATGATGGAGAGCGAATTGGCCAAGGTTAGCTCGCTGGCCGATGCCGAGCTGTTTCCCACCGCGCTGCCTCATCTGATAGAGCAAACACTCCGGGCCTACGAAGTGCGCTACGAGCAATCGTTACAGGACCGGTTCGCGCAGCCGCTACCAACGCTGGTGTCGCTGGTCATGGTGGATAAATTGCAAATGCAGGATGTGCTTACCACGGCGCTGCGGCTGTTGATCGAAGACAGTAAACCCGATGCGCCTTTAGCTCTTATCGCCAGTGAACGTCAGGATGAAGGCGTAAGGGTGGTCGAATTGCGTTTGGCCAATCAGGGCTTTGGCATGCCGGGTGAGCAGATCGCGACGCTTCAGACCGCGGATCCCGACAGCATCACTGACCCGCTGTTGTCACAGTTACTGCGCGCCAGAGTTCAAATGACCGACTGGGGAACCCGGATGCAAATCCTGAGTGAACTGGATCAGGGTTACGAAATTATTTTCGAGATGCGAGGGCTGAAATTTCATGAGTAGTAACAGGCAATACCGGGTACTGGTTACCGATGATGAGCCGTTGCTGGTGGACCTGACACGTTTTTGGTTTGAACATCACGGTATTGGCGTCGATTGCGCGGCTAATGGCCTCGAGGCGCAGGCGCTGCTGCGTGAGCAGCGTTACGATCTGTTGATGCTCGACCTGATGATGCCGGGGTTGAATGGCAAAGAGCTGCTGCAATGGCTACGCGGTGAGCAGCAGGACCAGGTGCCGGTCATCATCACCACGGGCCTGAATAAACCCGGGTTGGCAGACGAACTGTCAGAGCTTGGGGCCAATCGCTTGCTGATCAAACCGGTGCACCTGGATGCGCTGGAAGCAGCCGTGCAAGAGTTTATTCACTTTTGAGCTTCGACTTCCTGCCGTTAAATCTGTTTCCGCAAGGAAGCCTCGCCAGTTCGGTAGTCACTACCGTCTGGATCGGGGTGTTTGTTGTTGCCTTCTTCAATCTGCGTTTTGGCTGGGTTTTGTCGGGGCTGGTTGTTCCGGGCTACCTGGTACCTTTAATGATCATCAAGCCCTGGTCGCTGGTGGCTATTATGGTGGAGGCGCTGGCGACCTATGGCCTTGCGCGCCTGCTGGTGGGCGTAAGCTGGCGCTTTGGCGTCACGGAGGTGTTTGGCCGTGACCGCTTTTTTCTGCTGATACTGATCAGTGTCATCATGCGTTTGCTGTTTGATGTCTGGGGTTTTCCGGCGCTGGGCGCCTGGTTGGCAGAAACCCAGGGCATTCGCTTCGATTACCGTAACAACCTGCACAGCTTTGGTTTGGTTATAATTGCGTTGATTGCCAACCAGTTATGGAAGCCGGGGTTGTGGCGGGGCATGGGTACGCTGCTGGTGCAGCTGGTGGTAACCTTCCTTCTGGTGCGTTACGGGCTGATGGTGCTGACTAATTTCAGTATCAGTAATCTGGGATTTCTGTATGAAGATATAGCGGCCTCTATTCAGGCCGGTCCCAAGGCCTATATCATTTTGCTGCTCTCCGCCTGGATCGCTTCCCGTATGAACCTGCGTTATGGCTGGGATTATAACGGCATACTGATCCCCTCGTTGCTGGCCCTGCAGTGGTACGAGCCGACCAAACTGCTGGCCACCTTCATTGAAGCGTTCCTGATCCTGTTTGTTGCGCGCATGCTGTTGCGTTTGCCGGCTTTGGCCAGCCATAACATCGAAGGCGCACGCTTGCTGCTGCTGTTTTTTAATATTGGCTTTTTTTACAAACTGCTACTGGGCTACGCCTTACTGTACTGGTTTCCACAGGTGCAGGTTTCGGATTACTACGCCTTTGGTTACCTGCTGGCCACCTTACTGGCCATGAAGATGTATGAAAAAAGCATCGCCCTGCGCATGACTCGCACCACCTTGCAGACGTCGCTGGTCGCCGTGATCTTTGCATCGTTTATCGGCTTTGCGCTGACGCAGATTCCGGACGCCGAAGGTGACGCGGTTGCGCAGGGGAGCACTCAGGCCGAACTGCAGGTACGGGTTGCTGATGAGCGACTCGAAGACCTGGTGGCGGAGTACAAACTGGCCCTGGTCAGCCGGCGTGGCCAGACGATGCCGGTTCCCGTTCCGGTAGAGGCTGAACGCTTTGAGCAGGTTGTACGTCAGTTGTTGCTTGCCGCGCAGTCGAAGCAAGCACCGCGCCCCGATACGCTGGTGCAGCTGGAGAAGGTGGGTTATGAACTGGTCAGAACCCGCGATGAGCACTGGGTGCTGTTCGAGCGGGCTCCCGTAAGGGGCTGGGGGTTGTTTGTAATCAATCCGGCAGCTGAAAATGAGCTGCTGCTTGAGGTGCCCTATACCCAGTCGGAAAAAGAGGTGGCTGAAGCCGGGGTGCGGCTGTTGGGGCGGTTAAAGGCGCGCGGGTTAGCACTCGCGGGTGCACGTGCCAAGGCCAATATCGATGGATCCTCCGACGTCCTGCTTAGCGCCAATACCCTGTTTCTGCGCTTTCATCGCGTGCTGGCGGCACACAATGTGCTGCAGCTGCGTCGTTATGGTGCCACCACGGCCAGACAATTGTTTGCCGAACGGCTGGAGCCGGGGAGTGAAGCCCTGGCGCGTTTACCCGCAACACTCTGGATCAAGCGGCGCTTGCCGGACGGATTGTCATTAACGGCCCTGAGAGATCTGGTCGACGACTTTGACAGTCGCTGGCAGGCGCCGGGCTTCGATAACATTCAGCGTCAGCAAACCTATGCGGGTTTTGCTGAACTGCTGCTTAGCCAGCGTGATCTGCGAACTTTGCTGACCCGTACGTCTGTTGATCTGCCCGAAAATGAGCAGGCCACCCGGGCGCTGCCGATCGAACAGCCGCTGGAACAGTGGCTGCGTGCAGGCAAAACGACATTGGCCGGCAAGGACAGTCAGCGCTATCGGGTGCCTGAGGAGGGAGAGCTTCGTTATATGGATGAAGAAGTTCTTAAACCGCTCTGGGCTTTGTTGCAACACCCGTTGCCCGATGGCCGTTGGACAGAAGAGGCGGAGGCCGAGCTTTCCGTGTTAACCCGAAAGGCTGCGGTACTGGGCTATCGCTTGTCGACTCTGGATCATCGTGCGACCGGCGAGCATTTTGTGGCGCTGTATGAATTTGATTACACGGCGGAGTCTGAACCGGCACACCGCCAGCGCCGCTACTGGGGAACCTATCTGTTTCGGGCCGGGTCCAGCAACCCCTATCTGGTAGAAGTCCCCAGACCGTTGTTCGAACAGCAGACTTACGAGTTCGGCGTATCGCTGTTCGAACGTCTGAAGGGTACGGCGCTGCTGCTTGCCGGCGCGCACCCTCTGGCCAATGCAGATGGTCGGGCCGATGCGACACAGGCGGGAAATAAACTCAGCCTGTTTAATCTGGTACACCAGGTCTGGAGCCGGGAAAGCGCGCAACTGCCCCTGCTCAGCGTACAGGTACGTGCACTGGGTAGCGAGCGCGCGGCTACAGCGGGGCGGAGTTTACTGGCTCTTGACACCTGGAACGAACGGCCGGAACAATTTGATCGCTTGTCACGCAACCTGATGGCGCAACTGGGAGAAGACGGTATCGCCTTTGAACGGGTCCAGGGTCTGCAATCGACGGCAGGCATGGAGTTCGGCCTGAGCCCTCAGGCGCTGTATTCCCTGGCTATTCCTGATCATCACTACGCGGTGCTCTGGCTGGCGCCAGAGTTACGCCAGCGATACCGGCAGCGTTTGGACAGTGCTCAGGAGCTGGCTCAGTTTGCTTTGCTTGGCTGGCCCAGCATCGAAGGAGCGCTTGAGCAAGCGCTGCGTGAGGCGACACCGGGCAAAAGGTCGCTCGCCACGGGTCTGGTCGATGATCTGAATCGTTATCTTGAGTTCCGCGATATCGTCACGCTGCGCCGTCTGCAGCAGCGTTATCCCGATGTGAACTGGCACCGCTATGCCGACCTGGACAGCGGGCAGAGTTTTGTCTGGATCAGCGACCAGAACCATCGGCTGTTAGGGCTGGTGAATCTGAATCCCGGGGCGCAGCAGACCACGCTGTCGCTGCGTTGGCCGCCGGACGCCGCCCGGTTATCCGCGGCGCTTAAAACCCGCGTCACCTGGTTATTGCCGGAGGTGGAGTGATGCGCTGGCTGGGACGACTCCTGTTAGCTGTTCTGCTGCTGGGCATACTGGCTCTGGCCGGGCTGTCTGTACGCACCTTGTGGCCGCAACAGGAAACTGTTGCCAGCGGACCTGAACTGTATGCCGATGCCAGTCAATTTCGTACCTTTGTGCTCGGTGATGAAACCTGGCTGCGCTACCAGTTACCCCCGGGTACCCTTAATCTACGGGTGATCAGCAATGCCAACCTGTTGCCGCCCGAACCGGCAGCAGAGCCGCAGACGGTCCCTGGACAACACGTTATACAGGACTCGGCACAGAACTCGGCACCGGGCCTGGCTTGGGAGGGGGAGTATGTTATTCACTACCGCTTGCAGGGGGAGAATGAAGCCTTTCTGCTCGATCGTGAGTA
>JBFGYY010000289.1:0-4758 GCA_041587095.1 Motiliproteus sp.
ATCGGATAATTCCAGGGTTACCTTAAAGGTACGCGCACCACGAGCCATCACCGATCCTCTAATCTATCTGGTCTTTGTATCAACAACGTTGGTTGCAGCAAAATGGCCTGTAGCCAAATGACTGGAGTCAAAAATGCCTGAACCAGCTTTAGTGTGTCAAAAGAGAGGCGATTATCCCCTGTGACTCATCAAAGTAAAGTAAAGGTTAGCCTTCGCTCCCCGGCGCATACCTGTGTCAGCCCCGGGTTGCGCCAACCTGCGTCTCAAGCTCACAGCGTAGCCTTTGCAGGCAAGGGCAGTGGCGCATCGACCTTAACGGCCCGCAAGGCAAAATTACTTTCAATCTCGCGTACCATCACCAACGCCTGCATCTGCCGGACCCAACGATCGTAGGCGGTCAGATCCGCCACCAGCACCTCGAGCAGATAATCGGCTGAACCCGACACGGTATGCGCATTTACCACCGCGGGCATCTGCCGAACCACCGCTTCAAAACCATCCACAGACTCAGCACGGTGATCCTGCAGCTTGACCTGTACAAAGACCGTCATATCCAGATCCATCACACGCCGGTTAAGCCGGACCCGGTAGCCCTGAATAATGCCTTCGGTTTCAAGCCGCCGTAACCTTCGCAGGCAAGGCGAAGGAGAAAGCGCAACCTGTTCGGCGATATCGGCATTGCTCAAACGACCATCGCGCTGCAAGGCCCGCAATATTTTCAGATCAATGTCATCCACATCCATCGCCAACACCACTCACTAGGCTTTATATATCAAAAACAATCTAATTACTGGCATTAAATGCCAAGGCACTCACCATAAAACCCAAACATAACACGATAAAACCTGATTGTTTAGCCGATAATTTGCTGAAACACACCCTTGGATATCCAGCATGAATCACTATCGCGGCGAGCCTCCTTTTACACCATCCGGCATTGTCGCGATGATCGTGACTCTGATCATCTGGGTCGGTTTCTTGCTATCCATGCGGGCTCAGGGGCAAACCAGCCTGACCCCAACAGATGTGGCTTTAATACGGTTTGGTATCCCAGCGTTGTTGTTTTTACCTTTCCTGCTGCTTCGTTACCGCTCAGTTCCTCTGCCTCGGTGCAACAGAGGTTATATCCCACTGCTACTGCTGGGAGGACTGCCATTTTTTTATCTGGTATCGCTCGGGAGTCATTATGCACCGGCAGCCCATGCCGGTGCGCTAATACCCGGCACGGCACCACTATTTGTCTCGGGGCTTGCGGTACTTGTTTTCAAGGAGCCATTACCGCGAAACCGCTTACTGGGCCTGGGGCTGATCATGGCGGGAGTCGCAGTACTGGTGGGTTATTCGGCCCTGGACAGCGCCCAAAATTACTGGCGCGGGGATCTGGCTTTTCTGGGAGCGAGTTTTCTGTGGGCTTGCTATACCATCGCGCTCCGACTGATCGGCATTGGCGCCTGGGAAGCGACAACCCTGCTATGCGCTGGCTCAAGCGTAGCCTTGCTCTTGCTGCTGAGCATCGATGCCGTTGACTCACAACTGGCCATGGCGAGCTGGCAAGAGTTGAGTGTTTATGTGCTGCTGCAAGGCCTGGGGGCCGGCATCATCGGAGGGGTGAGTTACGGTATCGCCATCCGCCAGCTTGGCGCGGAAAAAACCGCCGCGCTCGGCTCATTTACACCGGCGCTTGCCGCCGTTGCTGCCATCCCATTACTCGGTGAAACGCTGGAAACCAGCACGCTGGCCGGGGTCATCATCATAATGGCCGGGGTGGCTCTGGCCAGCGGTATTCGCTGGCAGAAAACCACGTCCATGCACAAGCTGTTTCAACAATAACCTCATGGTTTTTGAATGCTTGCGATGCAAACTCTGAAAATAAACCGCTGATAATCCAATTCCTTGCCGTTAGCAATGGAGCCATCGGTGTTCGTTGTCTAAGCTTCAGGCACCGGCCTGTTTCATGACTCGACGATGATGACTATCAAGGTGAGAGAATGACGTTTGCGACATCGAACACAATCAGCCGCAGAGAGTTTACCCGACTAGCCGGCCGCTTCGGAGCGACAACCGTCATGCTCGCGCTGGCCGGCTTACCCCAGCGAGGCGATGCCGCGACCGAGAAGGCGCTCCAAGCCACCAGCGCATCGCTCTATAAGAAACGTTTCTCCAAAGCCCCGCGCTTTAAACTCCGCTTCGGAGCGGCCCACTTCACTCGGGCAGGGTTGGATATTTTACCCAACGGCTCGCTGGCATTTATCGCCGACCTTGAAGAGCGTACCGATGGAGAGATTCAGGTTGAGTACCTGGGTGGCAACCAGCTGTGCAACGAACTTCAATGCACTAAAATGTGCATCAATGACGAGATAGATTTCTTCTCCGCCTCGACTCAAAACGCATCCGCCGGCGCACCCTATTTTAATGTCCTGGATTTTGCCTATCTGTGGCCAAGCAGGGCATCGATGTACCATTTCTTTTATCACCCTGACAGCGAACCGCTGCTGCGTGAACCCTTGCGCAAGTATCACCACATTGAGTTTCTTTTCGCCCACGCCGAGTTACGCGGCTTTATGATGGGGCTCAAATATTCCGACCAACCTTTACTGACCACACTTGAAGACCTGCAAGGCGCTAAAGTGCGGGTCACCGGCACACAACTTGGGCGCATCACACTAAAGCTACTGGGTCTGCAACCCGTTCCCGTTCCCTGGGACAACACCCTGCATGCGCTGCGGGTCGGCGCGATTGATGGCGGAGAAACCTGGTCCAGCGCTGTACCTTACGGGGGCTGGGGACCGGTCATAACCCAGGATATCCACAGTCAATTTATGGCGGGTAACGCAATGACCGGCATGAGTAGCAAAAGCTACAACCGGCTGGGCCCGGAACTGCAACAAGCGGTGAAGGAATCGGCGTACCTCACCCAGATTAACATTCAAAAAACCAGCGAGGCCAAACTTCTCAGTGTCACAGGCATCAGTAACCCGCCCCTACCTGGCTCGTACTATGCCGAGCATGGCATCAATAATGTTATCTGGTCGCCTGCCGAGCTGGAAAAGGCCAAAAGGATGAGTGCCCCTCGGCATAACCCCGAGCCATGGAACAAGTGGCGCGAACGCCTGAACCGAATGGCGGGAGGCATCGACACCTATGAACAACTGTACCAGTTGGCCCGCGAGCTACCGGAACAGGTCCACGCAGTCGATGTGGAGCCAAGAAGATGGTGGCGATAAAATATCTCGCCACAGCCAAGACCGCCCGCAGAGTATTTCTCAGCGCTTCCGGCAGATTGCAGAAGGTTGCCCGCGGTGCTGCAAATAATTCCCAGCCGTTCATTCATGCGCATTTTTGTAGTCCGCATGACGCCCAGCCACCGATGATAAGGTTACCGAACACGTCCGATAGTCGATTCCGAGCGTCCGGCTTCTCAGCGTTCAATCACCTTTTTCTCCCTTGCTGCACCGTGAGGCGTACATGAGTGCTGTGAGCCAGCGCAAACGTTCAAAACCTAGCAGGCCCTGGGAGCGCTGGCGGGCAATCTCATTTCTTGTTCTGCTGCTAACAACCGCCCTGTTGATCTACTTTTCATACCGCACAGCCCAACACACCCGCACGCTGGCAGTCGACTCCGCGACAGCCGTTGCCGGAGAAGTTTCAGACCTGCTTAAAGTACGCTCCATGCTCGCCGCTGAAGAGAAACTTATCGAGATTATGGAACAGAAAAGCCTGCAGGTACGTGTGCCACTCGAACGTGCGATAAGTGTCAGCAACACACTGGCGGAAGTTTTTTCAGGCATGCAGGCGGCAGGCATTGTCGTTGATGTGGGGCGTGATTCCGTTAACCAGGTACTGAGTACCATTCTCGCCAGCCATGCCGATTTCTATTCCACCTACACGGTCTGGGAACCCGACGCGTTTGACTTTCTCGATCTGGCGTTCATTGACGCGCCGGGCCACGATCAGACGGGGCGTTATATCCCCTACTGGTTTCGTAGCGTTGATGGCTCGCTACGACTCACAGCCACGCAGGAATATACACAAGCAGTCCCGGACAACTTCTATTCGCAAGCGAAAAGCACCCGTAACGGTATCGTGATCGGTCCGTGGGAGCGTAAAGTGGGGGACAAATCGGTCACCGTTATCTCCGTGGTTACCCCTATACGCAACGGCAAAACGTTTCTCGGGGTCGTTGGCGTCGACCTGCAGCCGAGAATCATTCAAAAGCTGATGGACGACATCGCAATCCCTCTAGGCGATGAGGGCAAATTATTGATTGTCAGCGCTTCAGGCGCCGTGACTGCAGCCAGGGGAACCGGAACGGCCATTGGCACAGACGCTTCAGTACAGATCGCACCCAGCGTTTCGCTGACGCCGGCAATGAACGAAGGTAAGAGTAGCCAGCATTTGAGCGGAACCGATCTCGTCATCGTGACCCCCATCGAACTACCTGAACAATACCAGCGCTGGGTTGCCTACCTGCAGTTACCCCGGGGCACGGTGGAAGAAGATGCCAGCCGGATTCATGGCAAGATGATGCGCGATGTGACCGCAGTAGAGTCACGACTCATCTCCGAAAGTGAATCCGGCCTTTGGAAGCAGGTGCTGTTCGCTTCGGTCTTGCTCATCTATGCCCTATTTATGATGCGTTTACTCACCGCTTTGGAGCGACAGGGAACCGCTCTCAGAAAAAGCGAAAACCGCTTACAAACCATCCTGGATAACGCAACGGCCGTCATCTATATGAAGGATCTCGAGGGTCGCTATGTA
>JBFGYY010000290.1:0-4752 GCA_041587095.1 Motiliproteus sp.
ATCAGGTTTTCACCATCGGGACCCTGCCGCTCTTCTGTCACTAGCTGTTCTGACATTTGTAACCTCACAGTATTCATTGTACGCCGGCTGGGGGTGATACCGGCCAAAGTGTGCTATGTTTAGCCGCTTTGCCGCGGCGTCGCAAGCCCGCAGCCCGACATTGTGTCCACAGAAGGTAATTTAACCCCGGTATGGCTAAACGCAAACTCACCCGCCGTCAGAGCTGGCGCGTCCAGAAAATCCAGGACGAGCGCAGTGCCCGCGCCCAGAAAAAGGCGGAAAAGGCCGACCAGCGACTCGATCACGGCGAACTGGGGCCCGAGCAGGAAGGCCTGGTCATCTCGCACTTCGGCGTTCAGGTGGATGTGGAGATTCTTGCCGGCAGTGAGCAGGGGCAGATTCGCCGCTGTCATATGCGCGCCAACCTTGGCACGCTGGTCACCGGGGATCGTGTAGTTTGGCGTGATGGCCAACCGACCGGGGTTATTGTCGCGACCTTAGCGCGCACCTCGCTGCTTTCGCGGCCCAACAATCACGGTGAACTGAAGCCCGTTGCGTCTAATATCGATTATATTGTGATCACCGTGGCGCCCGAACCCCGCCCCCATGCGAATCTGATTGACCGCTATCTAGTGGCTGCTGAAGCCGTGGATATCGAACCGGTTATTCTTCTCAACAAGACCGATTTGCTGAATGACGACAATCAGCCTTACATCGATAACATGCTGGCGCTCTATGAGCGCATCGGCTACCGGGTGTTGCGCGCGTCCACCCGTACCGATAGCGGACTGGAAAACCTAAAGCGCCACCTTGACCAACGTATCAGTGTGTTTGTCGGTCAATCCGGGGTAGGGAAATCCTCCCTGATCAACGCTCTGCTGCCCGGTGTGGATATCCGCGTCGGCGCCCTGTCAGAAGCAACCCAAAAAGGCACCCATACCACCACTACGGCACGCCTGTACCATTTCCCTGAGGGTGGCGACCTGATCGACTCGCCCGGTATTCGTGAATTTGGCCTCTGGCATATCAACCGTGAGACGCTGCTGGACGGCTTTCGCGAATTTCACCCCTATCTGGGTTATTGCCGGTTCCGGGATTGCCGCCACGAACAGGAGCCGGGCTGCGCGTTGCTGCAGGCGCTGGAGGATGGAAAGATCGAACCGGCTCGCATGGACAGCTATCGGCATATCCTCAGCGGCATAGAGACCCCGTAACGAAGCGGGGATCATCCCCGCTCAGCGCCCTGCCACCGGAAACGATCGCAAACGCCAGCCTCCTGCTCGAGCGCCCCTTGGGCCGTCATTGTTCAGAGGTCTTAGCGCCCACAAAGGTCGCTTCGACCTCTATAAAGCGCCCAAATGTAGTGATATAGTCAGGTCTGAATCAAATCTGGTTATAGATCATGATGATGGATCAATCAGCAGGGCGATACGGACTTGCGCAGTGGGTTGATTTTCTCAAGGCCAAGCCCTTACCGGTGCATGTACGCACCGTACAGCAGCTAAAATACCTGATCCAGGATCCGGGGACCTCGCTGCAGAAGCTGGTTGCTCCGATCGAGCGCGACCCGGTTTTTGCTCTGCATCTGGTGAAACTGGGCAATGAGCTGAACCGCAACCCCAATACCCATGTCGGCACGGTGGAGCTGGGTGTATCCACCCTTGGCATGGACCGTATCGCCGGGTTGTGCGAACAACTGCCCACTATCCAGATCAATCATTCCAGCGTTGCCCACAAACAGTATTTCCATGCCATCGCTAACAGTTTTCATGCAGCGATTCAGGCCGCCGACCTGTGCCGCTTTCCCGGCAAGGATGTGATTAACGAGACTCGAATGGCCGCACTGTTCTACGGAGTGGGACATTGGGCCTTATGGCGCTACGCACCGGTGCAGATGAGCGCCGTGATGATCAAAATCCATGAAGAGCAGGCGGATGTCGTTCTGGCAGAAAATGATGTCTTCGGTTGCACCATTCAACAGCTCTCCCTCGAATTAGCACGCAGCTGGAAGCTATCGAATCTGGCGCTGGAAGCACTCGATCACGACAACTCGCCCGACCATGCCTTCCTGGATAAAATTCACCGCTATGCGCTGCGTACCGAGGAGTTTAGCGAGGAAGACACGCGTGAAATCAAGCAGTTGCTGAGCGCCAGCTTCTACCCGGTAAAACTAGCCAACTGGCTGGCTCTGACCCAAGCTCACGGCTGGCAATCGGCCAAAAGCCTGCGACTGGTCGAGATCATTACGGACTTTCTGCGCCGTCCTGCCGGTGAAGTTGCAAGCCGCATCAATGCCAACACGGTCAAAGCCTCTCGCCTGTATCACATTAAAGGCATCATGGCGCCCGCCGCGCAAATGCTGCTGCTACCATCGGATATGGTCCTGAATTACCGGTTAGAAAACCCGGAAGATATCGCCCCCAGCAGCATTCCCGGTGTTGCCGAACCCAAAAAGCTCGCCACCAGCAACACGCACAATCACTTGCCGCCACCGGCGATCGAGAGCTCCGACGATCTGCCCACGGAACTGGCAGATCCGGAGGTATTCAAGGAGATCGCCGAACGGTTAATGCACCAGCCGCAGCACTACGAAAAAGTTAATGATATCTATAACGATTTGCTGCGCGCCATTGGCCAGGGCATAGGACTCGACCGTGTCATGCTCTACAGTCTCGACGAAGACAACAGCCTTCAGGGGGCGGCAAGGATAGGCATGCTCGCCAACGACCCGATCACCCGGTTCAGTCTGAGTCTGGAAATCCCCAGCATCTTCAAACGCATGGGACATAAACCCCAGGCACTCTGGGTGGCGTCTCACAACCGCAGCAAGATCTGGCAAGAGCTTCCCACGCGGTTCCGATCAATCTGTCACCAGCAAAGCTTTATGCTCATGTCACTGTTTCGCGGCAAGCAACTTATCGGCTTTGTCTATGCCGACCGCGAGCAACAGGAACTTGCCATATCGCCCTTTCAGTTCAAGTCATTTAAAAATATCTGCGCGGCTAGCAATCTCTGCCTGAGCAAAAAAACGTCGCTTTCCGAGTAAACTTATCTATGCCACAACTTCCTCTCCTGTTAGCGCCTGAGCAGCTCGCCGCACAGCTCGGCGATCCCTCAGTGCTGATCATCGATCTCTGCTCTGCCGAGCACTATCGGCAGGGGCACGTGCCGGGGGCGATTCACCTCGATAGCAACCGTTTGCTGAGCGGCCAGCCCCCGGTTCCCAATAAGCGTCCCTCCATCAAGCAACTGAATGCGCTATTCTCCGAACTCGGCCTGAGTGCGGACCGCCATGTTATCGCCTACGATGACCAGATGGGTGCTCTGGCCGGCCGTCTGTGCTGGACACTGCACAGCGTCGGACATCGCAAAGTCTCGGTAGTTAACGGTCAGCGCCCCGCGTGGCTCCATGCCGGGCTTGCGCTGGAAAGCCAGGAGAACAGACCACTTGCCTCGCAATTTTCCGGCCAGCTCGATGACAGTTTCCTGGCCGATAAGGAAAACCTGCTGGCGCACATCAACAGCCCGGACCGGGTTATCTGGGACGCCCGCTCCGGGGCCGAATTCCGTGGTGAGAAAGTAGTCAATGCAATCAAGGGCGGGCATATTCCCGGCGCGGTCAACCTGGAATGGACCGACTGTCTCGTCGGTCCGGACGACTGGCGGCTAAAACCCCGCGACAGCCTGATGACTCTGCTGAGCAGCCGCGGAATCTGTGCCGACAAAGAGATAGTCACCCATTGCCAGACCCATCGGCGCTCCGGACTGACCTATCTGGTATCACAGGTACTCGGCTATCCGCGGGTGCGGTGCTATGATGGCTCCTGGTTTGAGTGGGGGAACGACCCCGATACGCCCGTCGAAACAAAATCCTGACGCGCAGAATGACAAACACTCATCAACAGACTCCCTGTAACGATGGCCGCCCACGCGCCATCGCCCATTAATTTCAACGACTAAGATCCCCGTATGTCACGACTTTTTATTCTGCTGCAACACCTGCTACCGCAACATCTTTTGTCCCGCCTGGTGGGTCGCCTCGCCGACTGCCGGATTCGCTGGATAAAAAACGCGTTTATCCGCCTGTTCAACCGGGCCTTCAAGCTCAACATGGCGGAGGCGCAACAGCCTGACCCCCTCGCTTATCCCAGCTTCAACGCCTTTTTTACCCGGGCACTTAAAGCAGACGCCCGCCCGCTGGACCCGGATCCGGCGCATATTGTCTGCCCCGCCGACGGCTGCATCAGTCAGTTAGGAACCCTTGAGCATGGCCGCATTCTGCAGGCAAAGGGCCACAGCTACAGCGTAACAACCCTGCTGGGCGGTGATACCGCCTTGGCCGAACAGTTCACCAACGGTCGTTTTGCAACGATCTACCTGTCTCCGCGTGATTACCATCGGGTACATATGCCGTTGGAAGGCCGGTTACGGGAGACAATTTATGTGCCCGGCGACCTGTTTTCGGTGAATAAGGTCACCGCTGAAGGCGTGCCAAACCTGTTTGCACGTAACGAGCGCCTGGTCACCATTTTCGACACCCCTGCAGGCCCGATGGCCATGGTGCTGGTCGGTGCGATGATTGTTGCCGGTATCGAAACGGTGTGGAGTGGTCAGGAAGCCCCGCCCGCGCGTCGTATCAGCCGCAAAGCCTATCAACCGCAAAGCCCGGCCCCGCTGGTGCTGGCCAAAGGCGAGGAGATGGGGCGTTTCAAGCTCGGATCAACGGTCATACTGCTGTTTGGCAACGATGTG
>JBFGYY010000291.1:0-4745 GCA_041587095.1 Motiliproteus sp.
CAATGGGCAGGTTGAGGTTTATCCAATGGGTTTTGGTGCGCAATGCTTCGGCGGTAAAGCTCCAGTGCTCCAAATTGTATTGCGCGGACAGGAGCGTCATTTTGATGTCGATTTCACCGCGGGTAATACGATCACCGGGGCCGGGGATGTAGGGTAAGTTGGCATCAACTGCCGAGACACCGAAGCGCCACTGTTCGCCGTCGGGCTCAAAAATGATGCGGGCGATATTGATTCGACTGTCCTCAAAGCTTCCGCGTTGATCACGACCGAGAAACAGTGCTTCGCTGTTGCTGCCTGTTTGCAGATAGCCGTGCTGAGCGTCGACAAACAGTGCGCCGAGCGGACTGTTATGCCGGTAATAGAGTGCGGCGCCATCCGAGGAGAGCATCAGTTCGCGCACCTGATCAAAGTAGATCGACTGGGGCATGATGATTCCCGGCCGCGTGAAAACCACATCGCGGGTCTCATTGAAAAAGCCGAGACTGTTTTTAATCCGTCCAACACGCACCCCTGCCTGTTGGTTCAAGCGCTGCATCAGGGTCCCGTCGGCAAATAGATAATCGATCTGGGGGCTGCTTTCGCTGGTGTTACCCGCTTTTCGAGCCAGCAACTGCCCATTGATCCTGAAGCGGGGGCTGAGTTCGAGAAAGCCGTTCAGTCCCAGCTCCCGATAATCCAATGAGCCACCGGACGCGCTGGAATCACCATAGAAGGCGTTGTGGTCGCTTAAGGACCAGCCCTGCGAGATAAACCCTCCCCAATCCCAGCGCAGTTCGGCCTGGGCCGGTGTCAGCCAGAACAGCAGCGCCAATACCATGAATAATGCTTGGAGCGGCCTGACCGCGCCGTCGTAACGAGCAGTGTGTGAGGGGGTCGTCATCATTAGTCGCCTGCCATCCATAGAAGCTGTCTTTGAATATAGTTCACTGCGCTGCAACACGGCTGACTCCTTCGTAGTATTGCCCCTGGAGCAGGTAACCTATCGCGCCGGGTGTCCGGGCTATTTTGTCGAGCATTTCAGCCGTATCGGCTACCTGGATAGGGGCTTCACCCGTACCCGAGTAGACCCCTTTGTCCCAGGTTTTGCGTAACTGATAAGGGAAAAGTCCCAGCATGGACTTGCTGAACTGGCGATGCAGCGGTGACTTATCGGGGAGAACAAACACCTGAATCCGCTTGCCGTCGGGCCAAAGTGACAGGCGCATGGCAAAGATGGCGCGAAGGCTGGATCGTGACAGGGCCCCGGTAGCGACACCTGGATGGGTATAGATATCCAGTTGGGCCCTGTTGTTTTCCGGTGCGGCCTGGGTTGCACTGCTGAGTAGTAAATAGAGCAGGGTGATACTGGCAAGCCCGATTTTGTTGCGCGGCTTGACGGTATCACGGCGCAGCAGAGCCGGGGCGTTTAAATACTTGAGCAAAATGATATTTATCCATCTTCACGTGAACTGTGTGCATAGTATGCAGCGGAGTGACGGGTTGTAAAGGCTTGTCTTGAAAGGAGAGGGCGCTTATGCAAACGGGTTGTCGCGTCAGAGGCGCAACAAAGTTCGATGCGTGGCGCAGCGCAAGGCACAGTGTGTGGCAAGTGCCGTGCTGCTGATCAGGCGCGGCGCGATGGTCTGCTCCAGATATAGACCAGCGCGAGCCCTACTGTTGCCGCCATGGCCGCATCGATCCAGCCGTCCAGCTCTTTAAACAGGATCGGATAACTGATCATGAGCAGCATCATGCTGCTGGACAGGTATTTGACTTTCAGCGGGATGATACCGTGCGACTCCCAGTCTTGAATCAGAGGGCCGAAGAGCCGGTTGTGAATGAGTAACTGGTGAAAGCGTGCTGAGCTGCGCGAGAAACAGAAGGCGGCAACCAGTACAAATGGAGTTGTTGGCAGCAGAGGTAGCACCACGCCAATCAGTCCTAAGACTAAACAGAGCAGCCCGCAACACAGGTACAGCAATCGGCGCATGTGGGTATTTCCTGTTATTGGTCGCTAGGTTTGTTGTTAGGTTTGTTGTCAGGTTTAGAGTCAGGTTTAGAGTCAGCGTTGCGTCGGCTTAATCGAAACGTTGCAGTACATTATTCAGCGCCGTAGGAATGCGGATACCCAGGCGCTTTCGAGTCGCTTCGTTATAGAGTATCAGAGGACGATCGACATCGATCAGTGGGAGTTGATGAATGGCGGCGCCTTGCTCAATGGCCAGCAGCCGGTCGGCCAGCTGAGCGCCCATCATCCTGTAATTAGGAGCAATGGCCAGGAGTGCACCATCTTTAACAAAGGCGCGGGTGGCGCCAATGACCCGGTAGGGGGTATTGGCCAGGGCCGCCATGATGCTGGCTGATTGACTGATAATGTAGGAATCGCTGGGCAGGTAGAGCGTATCGGCATCGATCTCCTCGTTCGCCAGGCGTTGCAGCAATAAGTCCAGGGTGTGTGTGCCGGGGGCAACCCGCAGTACCTGCAGGTCAATGCCTTCATCGGCGCACAGCCGTTCCAGTTCACCGAGCTGGGCCATGGTATTGGTTTCACGTGCATTGAGTAGAATGGCGATGCGTCGAATAGGAAACAGTTGCTGGGCCAGTTTGACGCGCAATGCCGCCGAAATCGCGTCGGTCGAGCCTGTCAGGCGTTTTGCGGGGAGGCTCGGGTTCGGCGCAAGCCCTGCGCCCTGAGGGTCCGAAACCATGCTGAAGATCTGCGGTATACGCCCCTGATTAATGGTTTGGCTCATGCGGGATGCGGTCGTGCCAAAGCTATAGAGGTAATCGAACTGGTCGAGTTTCGGGGCTATTGCGCGTAACTGCTGGGAAAGATGGTTGCGATCCTGGCCGGCATCAATCTGTGTGATAGTTACATCGACAGGCAGCTCGGCCAGTCGTTGTACAAACCCTTGTTCGGCCGCGGTTTCACCACGCCACAACACCATCAGTAGATTGATCGGCTCGGCATTCAGCGGCAGGGAAAAGGCGAGAGCCAGCCAGAGTGCGATCAGCCGTGCCACGTGGGCTGTCTGAATGCTGCATTTCATTGCAATGGCTTATTCATGTAGCGTTGCCCGGATGCTGCAGTTGATCATAATGCTGTCAGTAGTCACGGCCAGCAGTTCCAGTTCACCACCCAGCGCCTCGGCCTGGCGGCTGCAGATATCCCTGCCGCGAGATTTCCAGAACTGCAGGCGCAAGTTATCGCCGTTGTCGCGGCCCGTGTGTAGCGATGTTTCGATCCGCAGTTGCAACAGTTCCTGTTCAGGCAGATAGACAAGGTTAAGGCGAAGGTCCTGATCGGGCGCGATAGTCATGGCATGTTCGAGCAGGGCCCGCCATAGCTGCAGCGTTACCAGGGGGCTATAGCGTAACTGTTCCGGCAGGTCCGGCGCCGGCCGGCTGTCCAGCAGGCGATGCCGTTGCCGGGCAAAGGGTAACAGCGATTCGACTAATTGATTGAGCAGCGCCCTGGGCGCGGAATCTGTCGGCGCCTCCTGGGGCCAGAGCCTGTTCTCGAGCTGGTCAAGGAGCCCGGCAAGTCGTGTCTGTTCGCATTGAATCTCTTCGACCAGCGATCGTGCCATGGGTGGTAGATCCAGCTGCTGAAGACGCAGGCTTTGGCGCCGGGAATTGTCCAGAAGCGGCATGACTAATGCGGGCAGCTGTTCAGATAGGCAGGGGTTATCGGTGACGGGGAGGCTGCCGGCTTCCCGGGGTTGATTATAACGCGCGCTGACGATATCCCGATAAGAGCGCAGTGCCACCACGACCGAGGTGAGCAAGCGTGAGGCCGACAATTCAGCCTTGCTCAAGTAATCATTGATGTCGTAATCAACAATCACCTCGGTTTCGGGGGCAAACCCCGGGTGCCCGGTGCGCAGTATGATGCGCATATCCCGGTTTTCCAGCTCGTCACGGATGAAGTTGACCAATCGCAGTCCTTCATCGTCACACTCCATGACGACGTCCAGCAGTACCAGCGCGATATTGTCGAACGTCTGCAGTTTTTCACGGGCCTCACGGCCACTGAGGGCACTGATCAGCTCAATCGGCCGCTTATCGAACTCATAGTCGCGCAGAATCATGCGGGTGATACCGTGAATCCCTTCTTCATCATCAACTACCAGGATGCGCCATGGGGTCGCGGTTGCCATGCTCGATATCACCTCTTTTAGCGGCGGCGTTACGGGTTTGCCGACGTTCTCATTATGATTATGCCCGCCATTTTACCGTCTATCGGAGGGGAATCCAGTGCTCAATTGGCAGGCCTTTCTTGTAGCGCCCCATTGCAGATAGCGTTCAGCCGCTTTGTGCAGGAACTGTCGGGCGAGGGAGTGGCGATTGCGGCGTTGCCAGAACAGACCGTAACGCTCGCAGGCCAATGCCTGCAGATACCCGTTGGCCTGCTTTTCTGCATCCGCAAGAGCCTGCTCGAAGTGATCCATCGCGCTTTCCGTGTCAGCGTTCAGGGCTGCCAGTTCCGCCGCCGCAAGGTGAAAGCGGGCCTGGATGTCGGGGTTGTCGTACCGGCTGAACATTTCCAGTCGACACAGGTCGTAATTGCACTGTCGTAATAACCGCGCGCGGATTTCCGGCCCGGCGTTGCGGGCCAGTTCGGCGCGCATGAGGAGCGTCAATAAAGCCAGTTCAACTTGCGCGAACTGGCCGGGGACTGTTGCATGATGGCGGTCCACTGCCTGTAAAAGTCCGGGCCAGCGCGTACGTTCATCCAGCAGAACGGCGACGGTGCAGTGTGCCAG
>JBFGYY010000292.1:0-4735 GCA_041587095.1 Motiliproteus sp.
CTGCTCACCACAATAACCGATGTGGTAGGTTTTATGGCTTTCCTGGGCCTGGCAACAATCTTTTATGCGTAACTATTGCAGCGTTTACCTTGAGCGAGCGCGATAAACCAGCGACTGCTGCCGCTGCATAACGATAACTCACAGATATTGACGTACTGAGCGCCGCCCCTAAGTGCGTACTCACTAACACTCCGGCTGCCACCTTGCGGCAGCCTGAACTTAACAAGCGTAAAAATCTGCGCCATGCCACATGGTGCCTGAGGATAAAATGACTGATTTTTTTAAAGAAGACATGCCGGATGACGGCGATGAATATATCAAAAGCAAAACCCAGATCAAGCGTGAAATGGAAGCGTTGCAGGCGCTGGGAAAGCGACTGATGGCTCTGAAGCCGGACATCAGCGCTAAGGCACCGATCTCCGATGTTTTGCACGCGGCACTGCGCGAATCACGGCGCATAACTCAGAACGAGGCTTCACGGCGGCACCTGCAGTACATCGGCAAACTGATGCGCGACGAAGACGAAGCGGCTGTCACGGCCTTTGTCGAGCGTTACGAGATCGGAGCAGCAGCCAATGCACAGCACTTTCATAAACTTGAAATCTGGCGTGACCGCCTGATCAGCGATGACAAGGCGCTGGCCAAATTCATGAGTGAATACACCGCCGCGGACCGCCAGCGACTGCGCCAGCTGATACGAAACGCACGAAAAGAAGCCGAACAAAATAAAGCCCCCGCCAGCTCACGTAAGCTGTTCAAATACATACGCGAACTGGCTGAAGAAATCTGATCACGGTAACCGCACCGTAAAGCCGGACGGTGAACGTAAGCGGCGGGATGCCTTTACAACGCCCGACGGTGCGCTCGGATAGGCATACGGCTGCGCAAAGCAGCCTGCTCATTGCGATCCAGACCGGCGATCAGAACGCCCTCTCCCTGTTCCTGCAGCGCCAGCACGTTACCCCAGGGGTCAATGATCTGCGAGTGTCCCCAGGTACGTCGCTTAGCATTATGCTCGCCGCCCTGGTTGGCTGCCAGAATGAAACACTGGGTTTCGATGGCGCGGGCGCGCAGTAACGTATCCCAATGCGCCTCACCGGTGACATAGGTAAAAGCAGCCGGAACGCTGATCAGGTCCACGTCCTTTTCAAGCAGCGCCTGGTAAAGTTGCGGGAAACGCAGGTCATAACAGATGGTCAGACCCAGTCGGCCGACCGGGGTATCCAATGTGACAATCTCTTCCCCAGGTTCTATCTGATCCGATTCGCGGTAGGCTGACTGGGCATCGGCAACATCCACATCAAACAGATGAATTTTGTCGTAGCGCACCCGCTCCTGACCCTTATCATCCACCACGATACAGGCCGAGCGGACCCGATCGCCCTGCAGGTTCATAACAGGTATCGAACCGGCCACAATCCAGATCCCCAGCCGGGCGGCCTGGGTAGCGATAAACTGGCGAATCGGCCCGCGGCGGGTCTGTTCTGCAGCGCCACAAGCCAACAACTGCGAGGCATTAAACACCGCAAAATTCTCTGGCAGAACAGCCAGTAGCGCCCCCTGCTGCGCCGCACTTTCGAGCAAGCGCTGCGCCTGCTGCAGGTTTTCCTGCCAGTCAGAACCACTGACCATCTGTATCACGGCTACCTGTTGCATAGGCCCCTCTGCTGAAATATTCACGCGTCGACAGGTTACGAGCGGATAAACGGATTCTCGTCCCGCTCTTCACCGATTGAGGTTTCCGGGCCGTGGCCGGTCACCACGACCGCCGATTCATCCAGGGTAAACAGCCGTTCACGAATCGATTTTTCAATCGTGTCAAAATCACCGCCCCATAAATCGGTACGGCCAATTGAACGCCGGAATAGCGTATCACCGGCCACCAGTAACTTTTCATCGCCAAACCAGAAACTGGTGGAGCCCGGTGAGTGCCCCGGCGTGTGCAGTGCCACACCATCGCCGCAGGGTAATGACTGCTCATCGGTAATCCAGTGGTCCGGCTTGGGCTGGGCGCGATAGGGCACACCAAACATACGGCACTGCTGCTCCAGCATATCCCAGAGGAAGCCGTCCTCTTCATGCAGGTAGATCGGAGCACCGGTGCGGGACTTGATCTCACCCGCAGCCAGCACATGATCAAGGTGCGCATGGGTATGGTAAATGCCGACAACCTGTAAACCCAGACTCTCGATCTCGGCCAGAATCCGCTCCGCGTCGCCGCCCGGGTCGATGACGATGGCACGTCCGGTGACCGTATCGCCGAGGATGGTGCAGTTGCACTGCAACGGTCCGACAGGAAAGGTTTTGCGAACCATGCGACTGGCTTTTTCTGTTTGCTCCGACACCCGGCATTCCTCAGTTTATAAAATACCCATATTAACCAAATACACAGTCCTGCGGAACGCTTCTGTGTCTGGCAGCAGTTGCACAGGCTGCTATTGATCCACTATTGGCTGCCCGGACGCGACCGGCGCGCTTGCCGTCACCAGCGGCTCAACGGTCGGATTCTCCCAGGGCCCGTAAACCCGGTAGCGGGCAGTGGTGAATTTCTTTAACTGTTTGCCGATCAGCTTCTCCACCAGAAACACTGCACCGGCAACCTGCGGCGTGGCCAGCAAAACGGCCGCCAGTGGCAGGTTACCGCCGATAGGCAACGTCACCGCCATCGTCTGCTCAAGGCTTTTATCCAACAGGTCTATCTGCCCCTGAATCTGAATCTCGGCCGACGGCCCTTCAAATTCTGTGGGCGCCAATGAGCGGGCAACGCCCCGGTGCAGTTCGTAGCTTCCGCCCAGACGATCAAAACTCAGCCCTTTACTCAGCATATCGGTAAAGTCCAGTCGCAGTCGCCGGCCGATCGCCTCCATATTGAGCAGCCCAAACAGTCGCAGCGAGCCACCTGCGGCCCCCGCTTCGGGGATACGCCCATCTTTGATCAGCAAATCCACCTCGCCCTCGAGAGCGGGCAGCGAAAAGCCCAGCGGCGACCCCGGCCAGTTCAATCCGCCTTTTAACGACGCATAGTCAGCCTCCACAATGCGACCCAGCCCCCAGGCCTGCAGCGCATCGCCAAGCTGCGGGCTCAACAGTGAAAACTGCATTCGGGTTCGATGCCCGGCTTGCAAGCCTTGTTTACGCCATTGCAGATCCCCTCGCGCAGTCAGACCCGGCAGGTCGCCTTGCAGGTCGGCAATATCCACACCGTCGATTTGCGGCCTGAGTTGAAAACGCCATTGGCCATAGTTTTGTTCATTCACAAACAGCGCCTGTAGCTCAACCTGCAATTCAGGAATCTGTTCAGGATCTACCTGCGCCATCGGGTCCGGGCTCGGGCTCGGGCTCGGGTTCGGGTTCGGGTTCGGGTTCGGGACAGTAGCCGGCGGGTCCGGCGTATCGCCCGCGTGCTGCAAGGCCAGCCGCGCGATGCGCAGTTTTGCCGGCTGTGCCCCCTCAGAAGGAACATGCAGCAATGCCTGCAACTGCGACGAGTCCACCTGTATCAGGGTCGCGCTGTCTTGCTGTGTCAGGTCCAGCTGGACCTGATCCAGCGCCTGCCCGTAGAGCTCAAGGTGTTGAACGGACAGATCGACAGACTCAAGCTGTGACGGCAAACGAAGCTGCCGCGCTAAGCGCTGCGACGCAGATAACGACTCCGCATCGCCAGCAGCCATCACCGGTGCGGAGGCTGGCTGAACAGGCGTATCCGAGGGACGACTCTTTGCAAACAGACGACTGAGCAGTGACTGCCATTGAGCGGCGTGGGCGTAATCGAGCTGGCCGCGGATCGAGAATCCATCCCCGGGCTGCCGGAGCGCAATGCCCTGACCCAGCATGATATCGCCCCCCGTCACCTGCTCATTATGCAGCGATAGCAGCAGCCGCAAATTGGCCCCGTAACTGAGATCCAGGCGCTGCACGCCCGCAGCCGATAGCGGCAGGTGCAGATTAAACGCCTGAGGTTCATCCGGACTCTTAAGGAAAGGGGTCGGAAGATCTGCCGCTACGCCGCGCAGATCTGAGCTAACGGTCAGGCCGGTACAGTCCGAAACCACCTGACACAACGCCAGCTCGGCACGATAATCGGTCGTGCCCGTCAGCAACGACAGCACCGGCAAGTTCAGCCAACGATTCAGCCGACGCACCTCTATCGGGCCGGCCAGCGTAATGCGGGTGCCTTCGCTGTCGCTATCGATGTTCGCCGTCACCGGCTGATCAAAAAAACGTGCCGACAGATCCGATGCACGCAGCCCCTGCGTGTCAGTAAACGTCAGGGTGCCGTTCAGCGCGGAAAAATCCAGATCCAATGACGGGGAGAAATAATGCGCATCGTGCAGAGTACTGCGCACGCGAATCTGACTGCGATCAGGCCGGACCAGATCGAGGGAAAGATCCAGCTCCGTACTCGCCTCCCCTTCGGCCAACTGCCAGTCGGCAAACGCCTCCCCCAGCAGATCAGCAACCGGACTCTCCAGCAAGACGCGGCGCCCGTCTGCCGCCGGCCCCTGCAATGCGGCCATCACAGACAAGGGCGCGTCATCAGGCAATGCAATTCTGGCACCGCGGATCCGGGTAGCGTAAGCCTGACCACCGGGCGCCTCTACCAGCAACGAACGATCTTTAAGCAACACGCGCGCCCGGACGTCAGACAACGCTGGCCAGTCCGGGTGATAACGCAACGCAACCTGCTCACCGTCCACAAACAACTGCATCGATGCGGGCCAGTCCTGCTCGCCGA
>JBFGYY010000293.1:0-4727 GCA_041587095.1 Motiliproteus sp.
CCGGCACCCTGAAAGGTTAAACATTTTATTATGAGCTTAACAGCCACGCAAAAAAAGCAGTACCGGACGATTGGCCACAATCTCAATCCGGTGGTCACAGTCGCCGGCAACGGGCTTACCGAAGGGGTTCAGCTGGAAATTGATCGCGCCCTGGAAGATCACGAGCTCATCAAGGTTAAAGTATCGGTTGGCGACAGGGACATCAAGAAAGCCCTGATTGTAGAGCTTTGCGGCCAACTCCAGGCCGAACTGGTTCAGGAGATCGGCAACATCGCACTTATCTACCGCAGCGCGATCAAGCCCGACCCTAAACTATCCAACCTATTGCGCTAAGCCCGCGAGCCAACACCACTACGACGGATCCGAACCACACCGGATCCGTCCCTCACCAGAAAACTGACCTGCATCAACCCTCTGCCCCCATCCAAATCCTGCGACAGCAAACAATTGAGTTAAGTCAGGGTATTTCCAACTGACAACCGCCATAGTTGGCCTCGACCGCGCCAAACACCCTTGAAGCCAACCTACAGGACCGCAGGCGCACGACTGGCTTTTACTGAGAACAATAATCCATGCAGAGACTTCAACCCCAAAATACCGCCCTGTCGAACAACCGCACACCAAGTTTGCGTGATTACCACCGCGCCCTGTCCGCCCTCCCCCTGCAGCACCTGAGCGATGGCGAGGTCGAACGCATCACCGAACAACTCCTGCAACCACGCGCGACTCAGGAGCTGGACTGGCTGGTACAACGCCTAAGAATCAACCTGACCGCCAGCCGATGAAATAACGCACAGAATTGCTCAGGAACTTCGCGGCAATTAGCGATATAATCGCTGATTCCCAACAACCTGGAACCCAATTCGCCATGACCGCCCTGTCACCAACGCTTGAACTGGCCATGGACCTGATCTCCCGGCCATCTGTTACTCCGGATGATGCTGGCTGTCAGGACCTCTTGATCGCCCGCCTGGAAAAACTCGGATTCAGCATAGAACGACTCCCCTTCGGCGATGTCAGCAATCTCTGGGCTCGTCGCGGCAATACCGGCCCGCTGTTCTGCTTTGCAGGCCATACGGATGTCGTACCCAGCGGCCCTGCGGAAAAATGGCAATACCCGCCGTTTGAGCCCTGCATCAAAGAAGGCAAGCTACACGGCCGGGGCGCCGCCGACATGAAAGGCAGCCTGGCATCGTTCACCACGGCGCTGGAACGCTTTATTGCCAACCACCCGGACCACGCCGGATCGATCGCCCTGCTCATCACGTCAGACGAGGAAGGCGACTTCATCAATGGCACCACACGCGTGATCGATGTGCTGGAAGCCCGCAACGAGAAGATCGACTGGTGTATCGTCGGCGAACCCTCAAGCACAGACGCCGTCGGCGACACCATCAAAAACGGACGCAGAGGATCACTAAGCGGCAACCTGACTGTTCACGGCACCCAGGGCCACGTCGCCTACCCGCACCTTGTCAGCAACCCCATCCACCTGGGTGCGCCGGCGCTTGCCGAACTAGCACAGGAAACATGGGACAACGGTAACGAGTTCTTCCCCCCCACCAGTTTCCAAGTATCCAACATCCATGCGGGCACGGGTGCGAACAACATGGTTCCCGGCGAACTGGAAGTCATGTTCAACTTCCGCTTCTCGACCGAAGTTACCGAGCAACAGCTCCGGGACCGCACCCTGAACATCCTGAACAAACACCAGCTGGACTTCACTCTCGACTGGAGCCTGAGCGGCAACCCCTTTCTGACCGAACAAGGTCCGCTTATCGACGCCTGCGTCGACAGCATCCGCGCCATTACCGGACTGGACAGCAGCCTGTCGACGTCAGGCGGCACCTCCGACGGTCGCTTTATCGCCCCAACAGGCGCCCAGGTTGTCGAACTGGGCCCCAGCAACGCCACTATCCACAAACTCAACGAACAGGTCCGCGCCAAAGATCTGGAAACACTGTCCGACATCTACGAAAACATACTGGCCCGCTTACTGACATGAACCACTCACCCCTGCTGTGCTGCCCGCTGTGTCAGCTGCCGCTTACCCAGACAAACTCCGGACTGGCGTGCGAGAACCGACACAGCTTTGACCAGGCCCGCCAAGGCTATTTCAACCTGCTGCCGGTACAGAACAAACGCTCAAAGAACCCCGGCGACGATAACGCAATGGTAGCCAGCCGGCGCCGCTTTCTCGATAAGGGGCATTACGCGCCTCTCTCCCAGCGCATCAACAGCCTGCTGAGCCGCCATCTGAGCGACAACCAACCCGCCCACATCGCTGATTGCGGTTGCGGAGAAGGCTACTACACCACCCGCCTGCTCGAACACCTGCCAGCAGGCAGCGACCTGATCGGCGTTGATATATCCAAAGACGCCGTTCGACAAGCCTGCCGGCGCGGCAAAGACATTACCTGGCTGGTTGCATCCGGCTCGCACCTACCTGTGCAACCGCATTCACTGGACGCCATACTTTGCCTGTTCACCCCCATCAGCAGCGACGGCTTTGTGCAATCACTTAAACCTGACGGCCGACTCCTGATCGCGGCAGCCGGCCCCGATCACCTGCTGGAACTTCGGCAGCATATCTACCCGGATGTGCGCCGCAAAGCGTTCAACCCGGCACAACGCCTTGAACCTCAATTTGAACTCATAGAAGAAGAGATCGTCACTTACACACTGGAGCTCAACAGCAACGACGATATTCTCGACCTGCTAGCGATGACACCTCACTACTGGCGGGTAGACACATCGGGGCGCGCAAGGCTCGCCGCGCTTGCAAAGCTAAACATATCGTTACAGGTCACCCTGCAATTACTTCAGGTCCGGGCGTGAAACGCACAAACTGGCGACAGTTCCTCCTCAAGCAGGCGGAGCGTCAACGCAACAATTTGACACTCCTGCTCGCAGGAGCCAGCCTGTTTTTTGTTGGCATCGGCAGCATCTACTATGCCGAGCACGCCCTGCGCGCATCGTTCCAGCAGGAGATACTGGCTCTGGCGGGCATCGGACTCATGCTACTGGGAGGATTGCTTGCAGCCGCCGGATACATCGGCCTGAGCGTACTACGCCTGTATAAATTCATAACCGACAAAGACGATCATGACTAAACCCACCGAGCAGCACCCTGATATTGAGATTTACATAAAGTCGCCGGGCATAGCGCAGGTCGAAACCTGGCTGCAACAACGTTTTGGCACACTGGAGCGCACACGACAGGGCAAACTGTCGCATCATTACAACACGACCTATAAAGGGCAGGTGATCGCCATTCTGGTACAGGAAAAAGCCGCAGGTTCATTCACCAGCATCTGGTTCGATTCTGCCAACACGCCCTGGGCACAGGACATCGAATGCGCCCGCGAAGCTCAGCCGGCATTCAATAAAGAGATACGCTGCATCGCCAGCGGCTGGCAGGAAGGAGACGACCCCGATGAATGGTGGTCCGTTGGACCCGAGGGCGAAAAACTGATCACCTGGCATACCTGATACGCCCAACTCGGTACGCAGCGGGTATAAAATCAGACCCGCGCCAGACGCCGGGACTCGGTAATCTCATCGAGCATTCCATAACGTCCGGCCAACACCGCAGCCTGAGCAGCAGACACCGTGCCAGCCTCCGAAACGGCATCCGCTTCGATACGCGGCCGCAGACGACCCGTTAGCGGCACCGTATCAGCCCAGCTCACCCACATATGCAGATCCCCCAGACGCTTATCGTGCAGCGCCTCGTTCATCTGCCCCACCATCACCGGCGTATAGAGATCATCGCGCTGCGTTACCGCCTGCAGATCAGCATCAGGCTCAACGTAATCCAGCCGCTGACGCAGCTGCTGAGATTCGGAGATCATACTCAGCATCAAGGCAAACTGAGCCCCACCAACGCGCTGCACAGCCGGCGTAAGCCCGGCCGTGAGGGAATCTATCCGCGCATCAATGACATCTATGGCTTTCATTACCCAACCCAAGAGAACCTTGTAAAACTCCCCTTCAGAATCGGCACCAGCAGCAATTTCTTTAGCCCCGCCAGACAAATAGAGCAAACAATTCCGGCGCCGTTGCGGCCAGTGCTAGAATATGTCTCGCCCAAAACGCCACATCACAGGAATCCAGCCCCATGAGTCGCTACAGACCACCCGCCACACCGCGCTCGCTGTATATCACAGCCGAAGGCGCCAAACGACTCGACGACGAACTACGCTATCTCTGGAAGATCAAGCGCCCCGAAGTCACACAAGCGGTCAGCGAAGCCGCCGCCATGGGCGACCGCTCGGAAAACGCGGAATACATCTACGGGAAAAAACAGCTGCGAGAGATCGACCGGCGAGTGCGCTACTTAAGCAAACGCCTCGAAGCACTGACTGTTGTCGACCGAATACCGGACAATCACGACCGTGTCTTCTTCGGCGCCTGGGTGGATATCGAAGACGATGAAGGCGCAACCCATAGCTACCGCATCGTAGGGCCCGACGAAATCGACCTGGCAAAAGGCCATATCAGCATGGACTCCCCCCTGGGACGCGCGCTGCTAAAAAAGAACCTGGATGACGAAATTGACGTCACAACACCCAAAGGCATCCAAAACTACCTGATCGTTGCGATTCGCTACGAATAGCGACAGGCGACAGGCGACAGGCGACAGGCGACAGGCGGCAGGCGGCAGGCGGCAGGCGGCAGGCGGCAGGCGCCAGGCGACAGGCGGCAGGCGGCAGGCGGCAGGCGGC
>JBFGYY010000294.1:0-4713 GCA_041587095.1 Motiliproteus sp.
GAGTGTTTGGCATCCATTGCATTGACGTTAGTGATCAGCGGTCCCGTATATAATTCTGAGAGTCTGGTGAGCGGTCGGTTATTGAGCACTGAAATAAAACGAATGATACAGGATACGCAGATGGCGGTGCGCCATGATATCTTACGGATTCCGTTCTGGGTGGTGGGGATTATAATTCGATTATTAAATGCTACTAAGAGCTATCTGTGCGGGCTGGATGAAGGTCTATATTTCACAACTAAGAGTTAAGCGGGATTATCATGACGTATAGCAAAAAAGCGCTTGAAAAGTATCAATCAGTCGGGCTGGAAACCGCTGTTTCTGCCGCTTCGCCTCACGAGCTGGTTAATATGTTGTTGGCGGGTGCGCTAACAGCCATAACTCGTGCCAAAGGGTTGATCGGCCAGAAAGATATGGCCGGTAAAGGCGAGCAGATCAACAAGGCCAGCCGAATTCTTGTATACCTCAAGGGGTGTCTGGATCTGGAAAAAGGGGGGGAAGTTGCCGCTAATCTGGATCCGTTATATGACTATATGATTCAGCGGCTGGCAGAGGGTAATCGCGATCTGGATGTTGCACGGTTGGATGAAGTGTCGAAACTGCTCGGTGAAGTAAAGGCTGGTTGGGAAGCGATGCCCGAAGAGCACAAGTAAATAACGCTGCCAATTACTGACAGGCTGAAAGCAAAAGCGCAGGGTGATCTTTGATCCCCTGCGCTTTTTTTGTTTCAATTTTTTGCGCCGCGTAATCCGGCGACGAGTAGTCGTAGCCACCGTCGGATTAGGATCTTGAGTCAGTGTCGCGTATTTTTGGCGGTCAGATAAGCACGGCTGTTCCGACCTTTACACCAGCACCGCCTCCGAACTATTCCGCTTCGCCAAAATATACGCTTTCCGCGCTTCGTTATATTGCGTGATAGCCTCGGTCACCTTGGTGATTGCATGGGTGTAGGCGTCGTTGGCTTCGTTAAACAGGGCGTCCTGGGCGTCTTTCTCTGCCTTTAACGTCACGATTTTGGCACGGTAGCCGTCGCGGATCTTGGCGGCCTGGGCTGCACGATCCTTATAGATCTGGGCGATGTTCTGGTAGCGCTGCTGGATGGCTCCGCTATAGCGGTCGGCCAGTGCCTGGTAGCGGTCAGCCGTGGTGTTGTAGCTGGCGATGCGTCTGTTCCATTGGGCTTCGAAGCGGTTGGCGTACAACAGTGCGCGGTCGGCATTGCGCTGGGCGGTCTGCGCGTTCATCAGGGCACGCTGGGCGCTGCTTTTGCTTTGCAGAGCGGCGGAGTAACTGTCGCGTGCTTTAAGCCAGGCCTGATAAGCGCGTTCCAGATCGGTTTTCGTGGTGTTGGTATTCGTATTGGTGTTGGTGTTGGTATTCGTCGTGCCGTTGGTTGGTGTGGTTATGGGGCCGGTCACTTTTGTCGGACGGAACGCGGCGATCTGCGGCGTGGTCTGGCTTAAGGCATGGGCGGCATCGGCGCCGCGCATATAGTCGTTGCGGTCGATGCCGCAGGGCAGCCCGTTACAGCTCAGGGTCGGGCTGGAGAACTTGTAGATCTTGCCGCGCCAGTAGTCGACACCAAATCGGGACTGGTAAGCCATGATGGTGGTGAACTTACCTTGCACTCCATAACCGAGCGCGTAGCGGAATGTGCCACCGGAGCCGTCCTGCTTGCGCGAGTGTTTCAGGCCCATGTTGTGGCCCATTTCGTGAGCCATGACGTAATCGCCGCAGGTTGTTGCAGAGACATGGCTGACCATATAGCGGTCCCAGCGGCTGGCGCTGAGGGTGCCGTTGCTGCGGTTGCCGCCGATCCAGGCGATGCCGCAGCCGCCGTGGCGCCGGTCGTAGGGGCGCAGGAAGGTCACCATGTCGGCGCCGTAGCTGCTGCGCAGGCTATCCAGATTGCGGAAGGCCCCGGTCTTGTAGGTCACGGCCTTCAGCGCGTCGTACGAGTCGGAGCTGTCGCTGTAGTTGACCTGCTGGCTGTGAACCGCGCGCACCCGGGTTTCCAGGCCGCTGTCGGCGTAGATCTGGTTGGTGACGTTTATCAGGTGGTTGATGCGGGTACTGGCATCGCCGGCGTAGCGAGCGGCCAGGCCGGGAGAGTGAAACACCAGCATGTCAATAACGGGCGCGGCAGAAAGACTGGTGGTGGGAATCAGTGCAGCACCCAGTGAGATGCCCAGGCCGCAGGCGATGCTGGTGTAATGAGCGCGTACCTTGTCGTGTGTCTTTGTGTCGGCTTTAGCGGGGCGTTTTGTGGCGGGTGTTCTGAGGTCGTGTTCAAATGACGAATTGCGGTGTTTCATAACAGAAGCTCCGTGGCTTTGCGTGCAGGCCATCCTGGCAGTCCGCATTGCGGAAGGCGTATCCATGCAAAATCAAGAACCGCTAATGTTACATTTCAGGTATACGGCAGGTCAATTTTTAACCAGAGCGTATTAGGTTGATTTCTGCTCGTCTTATTCCTGTAGGTTTTATCTGAGGGTTGTATTCAAGGCGCGGCTCCGTCGCGCAGACCCGCTGGCAGTCAGCGCTTTATTCGTCCGGCGGGATAACCTGATCGATATGCCCGGGGTTGGCCAGCTCGGTTTCGCTGGGGTTTTTATACACCCAGCCTGCGCCCCGCACGGCTTCCATGGAGTAGCTACCGTTCGGTGTGGTGATGGTGGCAAACGCGGAGTTGGCGCCGGTGGTAACGGCCACCGGATACTGATCTCCATGGCCTTGCAGGTGTCCTGTCCAGCTTTCATCGCCGTTTTGGTGCAGCTGTACCTGCTCGACGACGGCCTGTACCCGCTCACCGCCTGGCAAGAGAAATTCGACGCGTTCGCCGATACCGACCAGGGCGCTGCTGCTGTCAAAGCGAATAGCTTCAAACTCGCTGACCTCCGGGCTTAGCTGGAACCCGGGTGCCGGGTCGTAGGCGTCCGGCGTGCGCCAGGGCGTGATGGCGTTTTCAGTTGCGCGTGTTGGCTCATTCGTGGTCGACGCCAGAGGCTGGCTGAGCATGGCGTTGACTTCGGCCTCGACACTGCGGGCGATGTCGGCCTCGATAGATCTGAGCGGCGGGGGAATCTCGGGTTCGGGTGCCGTGCTTGCATTTGGCGCTGACACCGATACTGATGCGGGCGCTGTGCGCGGCATCAGTTCGATGTCGCTATGCCGGGGTGTGCCGGGCAGCAGCCACCATGCGAATAGGCTCACGGCGGCCACAGCAATTACCAGCTGCAGGTTTTTCATGATGTTCGCTCGTTATGGGTCGGGGCGGCGTCGATTCGCAGCCCCGGCCTTGTGACTATTTCACGCCCTTGATCGTGTCGCGTCAACCTTGTCAAATTGTTGACTTGTTTGCGGCGTCGGTCGCGTAGCGATGTTTTTTTGGCTCTTTCGCTGCTGTTGGTGCGTCATATTATTGACATTCTGACGGCTGTTGGCATACTTCGGGCAGTGTTTTATCCGTTATGCCTGCAACGCCCCGGGGATGGTCATGCTGAAAGAAACCCGCATCATATTGCTCGACGATGATGACGTGCGTAGTCACTTGTTAAGTGCGCTGTTTGATTTTGTCGGCCTGGATTATATGGCCAGTGATTTTGTCAGTTGGTTTCAGCGCAAAGACCTGGCTGAACTGCTTAACGCCAAGAACAGCGTGATCTTTCTGGGCAGCTGCTCGTTGCCCGTTTCTATGGCAAAGATGCTGGGGGATTTTCGCCAGCTCGACCCCCATGTGGCTGTCGTCACCGTGGCCGATTGGGATGATGCCGAATCGGTGCCGATGGCCCTGAAAGGGATGTTGATCGGCTCTTTTCTGCCACCGCACCGCCAGTTCGATCTGCTGGATATTTTACATCAGGCACAGGTGTACCGACAGCAGCGCATGGCGGCCAACGGTCAGTTGAAGCTCTGGCAGGATCACGCGCGGTTGTTTCAAAATCTGGTGGGGCTCAGCACGTCAATGCAGCAGGTGCGGGCGATGATGCTGCAGGTAGCCGACAGCGATGTGAGCGTCTTAATCACCGGTGAATCCGGCACGGGTAAGGAGGTGGTGGCCCGTAATCTCCACGAAAGTTCTTCGCGGCAGGGCAAACCGTTTGTGCCGGTCAATTGTGGGGCGATCCCCGCAGAACTGCTCGAAAGTGAGCTGTTCGGTCACGAAAAAGGCGCGTTTACCGGTGCCGTTTCAGCCCGTGTCGGGCGCTTCGAAATGGCCGACGGTGGCACATTGTTTCTGGATGAAATCGGTGATATGCCGCTGTCGATGCAGGTGAAGCTGTTACGCATTCTCCAGGAACGCTGTTTTGAGCGGGTCGGCGGAAACCGGACTATCGAAGTCGATGTGCGCATTATTGCGGCGACCCATAAAAATCTGGAAGAGATGATTGCCGAGAGCACTTTCCGGGAAGATCTCTACTACCGGCTCAACGTTTTTCCCATCGAAATGCCGCCGCTGCGCGACCGTCTGGATGATTTGCCCTTACTGATCAATGAGTTGGTGAGCCGGGCTGAGCGGCACGGCTTCGGGCGATTGCAGTTTCATCCATCGGCTATTCGTGTGCTGGCGCAGTACGGCTGGGCGGGTAATGTGCGTGAGTTGGCCAATCTGATCGAGCGGCTGGCCATTATGCATCCCGGCCAGATTATCGGCGTCGGCGAATTACCGGCAAAATTCCGTCAGGGCACTGCTGCCGATTCTGTGCATGAGAC
>JBFGYY010000295.1:0-4706 GCA_041587095.1 Motiliproteus sp.
GGCGAGTGCGCTACCAGACTGCGCCATATCCCGAAATATTCTAACTCTTTGCCGCTGTATTAATGGTCGGGACGGCAGGATTTGAACCTGCGACCCCTTGCACCCCATGCAAGTGCGCTACCAGGCTGCGCCACGCCCCGACTTAACAAAGACCCTTTGTCTTCAACAGCGGCGCAAATACTAATGCAACGACCCGTGAATGGAAAGGGCTTTCTAACTTTTTTTCAGCGACCTCAGCAGCTCTTCCAGCTCTGAAATGGTCTGCTTAATCAGCTGTCGGTATTTATCGCCATCCTCTCGCATCGCCTCACCGGACAATCGCTGGCGTGCACCGCTGATAGTAAACCCGTGCTCATAGAGCAGACTGCGAATCTGGCGAATTAACAACAGATCCTGACGCTGATAGTAGCGCCGGTTGCCGCGCCGGCGTACATTTTTTAGCTGTTCAAACTCCTGCTCCCAATACCGCAGCACATGGGTTTTGACACCGCATAAAACACTGACTTCCCCAATGGAGAAGTAGCGTTTCTCGGGTATCGCAGGGAGAGCTTCACTTGGGGCCTGGTCCTGCATAGGTCTCGACTTTGTCCTTCAACTTTTGACCCGGCCTGAATGTCACCACCCGCCTTGCGGATATAGGCACCTCTTCACCGGTTTTCGGGTTTCGCCCCGGGCGCTGCCGCTTATCGCGCAGATCAAAGTTTCCGAACCCGGACAACTTAACCTGCTCATCAGTTGTCAGACAGAGACGTATCTCGTCAAACAGCGACTCCACCATCTCTTTTGCTTCACGCTTATTCAGACCAAGCACATCAAACAAGCGCTCAGCCATTTCAGCTTTTGTCAAAGACCCCATCGCTCTCCCCTTTCGGCCTAGCTCCTAAGGGTTGCAGCAAAGCTCGTCTGCAATGACGCCGCAACCGCCTCAAATACTGCATTGACCTCTTCATCATTAAGAGTGCGCGATGGATGCTGCCAGGTCAAGCCGAGGGCAAGACTTTTTTTACCGTTTTCAATACCTTCGCCCTGATAGACATCGAAAAGTGTTACATCTTTGAGCCACTCTCCGGCATGGGCCCGAACCGCCTTACGCACCTCGGCGACAGGCACCGAGTCATCCAGCACAACCGCCAGATCACGACGAGTCTCAGGGAATTTCGACAAAGGCGCGAAGGCAGGCAGCAGACCCGTTTCGATAACATCCAGCGCCAATTCAAACATAAACACCGGTCCAACCAGACCCAGCTGAGACAGCAAGGTGGGGTGAAGCGCACCCACATACCCCACCAACACGCCATCGCGCTCGATACGAGCAGTCTGACCCGGATGAAGCGCAACATGCTGACCCGCGCTAAAGCTAAACTGATCCAGCGCGCCACCCATAGCCAGCAACGCCTCAACATCCGCTTTAATATCGAAGAAATCAACCAGCTCTTTCTTGGCACTCCAGCCTTCAGGTTGACGACTGCCACAGATGACTCCGCCAATAACCCGGTCCTGCACCAACCCCTCGGCACCGGGCACGAAGCGCAAACCGCTCTCAAACAGACGCACACGGCTTTGCTGGCGATTCTGATTATGCTGCAGCGCCTTGATCAGGCCCGGCCACAACGTTGTCCGCATCGCTGCCATATCCGCCGAGATAGGATTCGCCAGCGTGACCGCCCGATGCTCACTATCAAACATCTCCTGCAATGCAGGCTCAACAAAACTGTAGGTAATCGCCTCCTGATAACCGCGTGCAACCAGCAGACGGCGCATATCACCCAGCCCGGAGCGCGCTTCAACTTTCGGCGTCAACGCCAACGTTGCTCGCGTCACCCGCACCGGTAGCCGGTTGTAGCCGTAGATGCGCGCCAGCTCTTCCAACAGATCCTCCTCGAGGGCCACATCAAAGCGGTAGGAGGGAACAGTAACCAGCCACTCTCCATCCTGAGCCGATTCAAGCTGCATCCCCAGACGCGTCAGAATCTCTTCAACTTCAGCCGCAGGAATATCCAGCGACAGCAACTTTACAATTCTCTCGGCACGCAAGCGCACGGTTTTTACCGGCGGTAACGATTCTGCAACAACCGTCTCAACAACAGGCCCCGGCTCGCCGCCGACAATATCGATCAACAACGCCGTAGCCCGTTCCATCGCGGTAACCTGCAGATCGTGATCCACACCCCGCTCAAAACGGTGCGAGGAATCGGTATGCAGCCCGTACGAGCGCGCCCGCCCTGCCAAGGCGATCGGTGCGAAGAATGCACTCTCAAGGAAGATATCCCGCGTCTGCGCACCCACACCCGACTGCTCACCGCCCATCACACCGGCTATCGCCAGCGGACGCTGTTCATCGGCGATCAAGAGCGTATCAGCATTCAGGGTTATCTCCTGCCCATCCAACAAGGTGAGCTTTTCCCCGGCATCGGCCATTCGAACCCGGATAGACCCGTTCAGCTGCGCCAGATCAAACGCATGCATGGGCTGCCCCAACTCCAGCATGACGTAGTTTGTCACGTCGACGACAGGATCGATGCTGCGCACCCCGCTGCGGCGCAGACGTTCCTGCATCCACAACGGCGTAGAAGCACTCAGATCCACATTATGCAGGACACGACCCACATAGCGCGGACATGCCTCTGCGGCTTCAAGCTCGACCGCAAAACGCGCATCATTCTGCGGCGGCACAGCCAGAATCTGCGGCGCGGTAACAGGCGCCTTGTTTAGCACGCCGACTTCACGCGCCAGACCGGTAATGCCTAAACAATCTCCCCGATTTGGGGTGAGGTCAACCTCAATAATTTTGTCATTTAACTGCAGATACTCACGCAGATCGATACCGAGCGGCGCATCGTCAGCCAGCTCCATAATGCCGTCGTGATCTTCAGACAACTCGAGCTCTGAAGCCGAGCAGAGCATGCCAAACGACTCAACCTGACGCAGCTTGGCCTTCTTGATTTTAAAGTCTTCGCCTAACACAGCACCGACCTGGGCGAAAGGCACCTTGATGCCCACACGGGCATTCGGCGCACCACATACAACCTGCACCAGCTCATCACCACCTGTGGATACCTTGCATACCCGTAATTTATCGGCGTTCGGGTGCGGCTCTGCGGCAACAATTTCACAAACCACCACGCCGGAAAACACACCGGCAACCGGCTCGACACTATCCACTTCCAGACCAGCCATCGTGATCTGAGCCACAAGCTCATCGGTGCCGATAGCAGGATTTACCCATTCCCGCAGCCACTGCTCGCTAAATTTCATTACCAATACCTGTTCTGTTACTGATCAGCAGCCGTGCCACTGACGCGTTATCCTTGGACACTCACCCCGGGGGCATGCGCCGCGCATCTATTTCCAGTCGATACAGCCAGCCTCGTCTTTGGGACTCCCCCAGACCAGGACCTTCCGGCAGGCCGACCTAACGAAACTGCGCAAGAAAGCGCAGGTCATTTTCGAAAAACAGCCGCAAATCATTCACGCCGTAACGCAGCATCGCCAACCGCTCAACCCCCATACCAAACGCGAACCCGCTGTACTTCTCGGTATCAATCCCACTGGATTCAAACACCTTCGGATGCACCATGCCGCAACCCATCACCTCCAGCCATCCGGTATGACTGCAGACCCGACATCCCTTGCCCTGACACATGACACAGGCGATATCGACCTCGGCCGAAGGCTCAGTAAAAGGGAAGTAGGAGGGGCGGAAGCGTACGGCCAGCTCCTGCTCGAAAAACACCCGCAAGAACTCTTCCACCGTCCCTTTCAGATCAGCAAAACTCACATCGGTATCAACCAACAACCCTTCTACCTGATGAAACATCGGGGTGTGGGTCAGATCGGAATCACAACGGTAAACACGCCCCGGACAGATAACACGGATCGGCGGCTCCTGCTCTTCCATGGTACGAATCTGTACCGGTGATGTGTGTGTGCGCAACAGGGTATGCGCATCAAAATAAAAGGTATCGTGCATGGCCCGTGCAGGATGGTGCGAGGGAATATTCAGCGCCTCGAAGTTATGGTAATCGTCTTCTATTTCGGGCCCCTCGGCCACGCTATACCCCACACCGCTGAAGAAGCTTTCGATTCGCTCCAACGTCCGGGTTACCGGATGCAAACCGCCACTGGCCTGTCCGCGCCCCGGCAAAGTCACATCGATTTGTTCTGCCGCAAGCTTCGCTGTCAATGCCGCTTCGGCCAGCAGCGCCTTGCGGGCATTCAGAATATCAAGCAGTTCCTGCTTGGCCTCATTGATGGTAGCCCCCGCCTTCGGCCGCTCCTCGGCAGACAGCTTTCCCAGCGTTTTCAACAGCTGAGTCAACTCACCTTTTTTGCCAAGATACTGGACGCGTACCTGATCCAACGCAGCTGCATCTGCAGCCTGCGCTACGGCCTCTTTACCCTGGGCCAGCAGGACTTGAAGATTTTCCATCATGGGCTCCGGATCCCGGCAACTCGCCTTAACAGGCCAGATGCGGACCACTGTCTGTCTTAAACAATTACAAAATCCAAACAAAAATAGGGGAAGAGTTCACACCCTTCCCCTATTCAAAACAGCGAGTCACAAGCGCTCGCCTACAGCGATCGTCAGATCAACCGAACAGGTGGCTTACGCCAGGGCTGTCTTGGCCTTTTCTACAATCGCGGTAAAGACCGCTTTGTCATGGATAGCCAGATCGGCTAACACTTTACGATCGATCTCAATCGCA
>JBFGYY010000296.1:0-4706 GCA_041587095.1 Motiliproteus sp.
GCAGGGATTCTGGCGATACTGGTCATAACCAACCGTAGTTGATTTTTTTATAGGGAAAATTAGCCTGGAAGCTCATCGGAACGTTGTCTCAGCCAGGACCCTATGCCCTAGCAGTTTATATAGGATCGTAATGCAGATCTCTGATGAGCAGTCGTGTGATAGTAGAAGGATGAACAGAAAAAAACCGCACGGCTTCGGCCTCGGAGCAAATGCCGGAATCTGCCCTCGAGACAATTATTCTGCGTTGCTCGGCCGTTAGTTTAGGTTTACGCCCTCCAATCCTCCCTTGCTTTCGAGCTGTTTCAAGCCCGGCTTTAGCGTACTCACGAATCATAGTGTGTTCGAACTCAGCGAAGCTGCCGAGCAATTGCATCAGAATCCGACCGGCCGGTGTCGATCGCCTCTGTCAAGCTGCGAAATCCTGCGTCGGGGCTTCAATCTTTTCAATGACATGGAATAACTCCTCGTCAGCGTCAAATAAAATGATATGATATAACATATTTTTTCTTCAATCTGGGAAACTGATGTTGACTAAAAAGTATTTATTGGCAGCTTTGCTACTGATTTCGACGCCGATTCAGGCACTCGAAGTTATCAATACCGTCAAACCTATCCAACTAATTGCCCTGGCAATCATGCAAGGAACGAAACAACCACAACAATTGCTCTCCTCCAACAGTTCGCCCCACGACTATCAGATGCGACCCTCGGATATGCGCAAACTGCAAAAGGCCGATATCGTTTTCTGGGTAGGCCCCAGCCTGGAAAGATTCCTCGTTAAAGCCAAAGATGCCCGTCAGCCGAAAACCCATTGGATCGAGCTTCAGGCGCTGTTTGAAGGGGGCGGTGATGCTGAAGAGACCGATGACGAGGGCGAGGATAAAGAACAGTTAGACCATGCCGAACATCAAGATCATGAAGATCATGAGGGCCATGAAGGTCATGAAGGTCATGAAGGACATCACGGTCATGAAGGACTGGATCCCCATATCTGGTTGTCACCGGAGCAGACCGCCTTGATAGCTAAACACATGGCATCCGTCTTGGGTCAAGTCGACCCCTCTCATTCAGATACCTACCGGATAAATCTGGAAAATTTTCTGACAGGGTTAGCAGATCTGGACCAAGAGTTGAAAAAGCAACTGGCCGGGGTAAAGGATAAAGGCTACTTTGTTTTCCACGATGCCTATGGCTATTTTGAAAAACACTACGGACTGAACCACCAGGGTGCCTTCTCTCTTAGCCCGGACCGCATGCCCGGTGCAAAACGACTACAGGGTATACGCCAGCAATTGGAAAGCGGTGACGTGCACTGTGTGTTTACCGAGCCTCAATTCAAGCCGGCAATCGTCCGAGAAATTACCCATGGCCTGAATATCAACACTGATGAACTGGATCCTTTGGCCAGCTCAATCACACCATCACCCAACGGATACTTTCTGTTTTTGCAGCAGTTGACGGCAGCTTATACCCGATGTTTATTACAAAGCGTGTCCACCCACGCGGACCACCATCTAATTTCTCATCGCTAGCCTTCAAAATGCAGCTAGTACACTCGTCTCTCAGTTTTGGAGAGGCTTTTATTCGACAAGGAGATAACGAATGCGGCCACTGAATATAGTTGTTTCAGCGTTTATTAACGGTGCTGTGACGCCATCTGTGATCGCGGGAGAGCGCCGGCAGCATGTTGTACATCAACAGGGAGGTGGCTAATTAAACGTCGCCGCAGTGAAAAACAGGCTAATAATCTATCTTTCGGTGCTTGCGATGAAAATCACCGGTTTTGAGCATTTACCCACTAATCTAAATGAGCGCGACGGGGTTGAACGTGCTGCCGAACTGCTTAGGGATGGGCTGCAGCTTTTAGCACCCAGTTCAGCGGCCAAATGCGTACTGGTCCATGCAGAAGTGGAATCAGCGTTATCAGCCCCAGCTTAAATAGGTAAAATTCGGCGTTACGTTAAATGAGCCTCGCATGAATTTACCCGAACTGATTTCGGGTTATGCAGCGGGCTTTCGATCAATGTTGCTATTAATTCTTGTTAGGTGTTGCAGTGAAAGAACCGTTAATCAGAGTCGAGGATTTGAGCTATCGCTGGGATGTTCATAGTGAGCACTCTCTTCAGATCGAACAGTTCGCGCTGCAACCGGAGCAAACCGTCTTTGTTCACGGTCCTAGTGGTAGTGGAAAAACTACGTTATTAAGCCTGCTGGTCGGGGTATTAAAGCCGCAGCAGGGCACAATAGAACTACTGGGATATCCGTTACCGAGGCTTGGAGGAGGGCGTCGAGATAGCCTTCGCGCCGATCATGTTGGTATGATCTTTCAGCAATTCAACCTGATTCCCTACCTGACACCGCTGGAAAATGTACTGCTGCCGTGTCAGTTTTCCAAGTTGCGGACCCAGCGCGCGTTGTCCCAATCCGCCAGCATTGAGAAGGAAGCGCTTCGGCTGCTTGAGCATCTGGATATGACCGATTCACAACTGCTCAGACTGCCGGTGCACCAGCTCAGCGTCGGCCAGCAGCAACGTGTGGCGGCAGCGCGGGCATTGATCGGTGCCCCGGAGCTGGTGATCGCCGATGAGCCGACCTCGTCGCTGGATGCCGACCGGCGCCAGGCTTTTATCGAGCTGCTTTTTAACGAGTGCCAGACCAGCGGCTCGGCGCTGCTGTTTGTCAGCCATGATCGCCAGCTGGCGAGTCACTTTGATCGTCAGGTCGGCTTGCAGAGCGAGCACGATGATTTTCAATTGGTGTTGGCCGAGCAGGAGGTGATCGTATGATTGCTAACCTAGCATGGAAGAGCTTTCGCAACCGCAAACTCACCCTGAGCCTGGCGATTCTATCGCTGGCGCTGAGTATCGCGCTACTGCTAGCGATCGATACCCTGCGGGTGCAGGCTCGCCAGAGCTTTATCAACTCGCTATCCGGTACCGATCTGATTGTTGGCGCGCGTACAAGCTCGATCAACCTGTTGTTATCGACAGTGTTCCAGGTCGGCTCGATCAGTAAGGGAATCGAATGGCACAGCTATCAGCAACTGATCCAAGACCCGAGGGTGAGCTGGAGTATTCCGCTATCGTTCGGTGACAGCCACAAAGGGCTACCGGTTATCGGTACCACCGACAACTTTTTTGAGCATTTTCACTACGGCAACAAGCAGCCGCTGCGGTTGCAGAGCGGTGACTGGTTCCACGGGCGTGATCAGGTGGTGATCGGGGCCGAGGTGTCGCGCCGTTTTGGCTACCAGCTCGGTCAACAACTGATACTGTCGCACGGCAGCGGGGAGAGCTTTTTGCATCACGACCGCCACGCTCAAACCATCAGCGGCATCCTGGCACCGACCGGCACGCCGGTAGACCGCTCTCTGTTTGTTAGCCTGGAGGCGATTGACGACATCCATCAGCAGCTGGACAGCGCCGCCCATGGTTATGACCCCTTTGCTCGGCCTGTTCGCAAAGCGGCTAAACGGCCGTCGGTTGATCATCATGACGATGAACATGAAGAACAGGATATGCATGGCAAGGATAAAGAAGCTGACCGTGATGCGCACGATATCCACGAGCCCCATGAAACCGAGTCTGAACATGATCTGCATGCAGACCATTTCGATAGCGATCATCGACCGATAAGCGGTTTCTACCTGGGGCTGAAGCAGCGTTCTCATGCGTTGGCGATGCAGCGGGTTATTAATACCAGCGAGCTGGAGCCTCTGTCGGCGGTGATGCCGGGTGTGGCGTTGCTTGAACTCTGGCAACTGGTAGCGGTCGCAGAAAATGCACTGTTATTGGTTTCAGCGCTGGTGTTGCTGGTCAGCTTGGCCGGGATGTTGATTATATTGCTCAACAGCCTGCAGCAACGCCGCCGGGAGATGGCAGTACTGCGTGCGATTGGCGCTCGACCCTTGCATATTTTCAGTCTGATGCTCGGTGAAGCGCTATTGATGTTGCTGTTGGGGCTGCTGCTGGGGTTGGGACTGCTCTATGCCGGCCTGGGTTTGGCGCAGCCCTGGCTACTGAACCAGTGGGGCGTTGACCTGCAGCTACAGTGGTTGCAGACTGAGCAACTGGGCTGGATAGCGGGCATAGTGACAACCGGCCTGCTGGTCAGTCTGTTTCCTGCTTTACAAATATATCGTTACACTCTGGCCGATGGCTTATCGATTCGAACCTAGGGGTCTTATGCGATCTTTTTTCATAATATTGCTGCTAAGCCTGGTCACTCAACTATCGGTGGCTGCAGAGATTCGCCAGCTCACCTGGGAAGCGCTCAATGCCCATCTACCTCCCGAGCCCGATAGCCCTTTCGCTAGCTTGACCGAGGAGCAGATGGATCGCTTGTGGGTTATCGCGCAGGTGACTGATCTTCAGGCCCAAAAGCTCGAAGTCAGCGCCGAACAAATGGAGAATGCAGATATCGAGCGGCAGATCCTGACTCAAGAGGGTTTGGACGTTGATGCCCTGTTTGTGGCCCGCCAGAAAATCATCGAGCGGTTGGCCCGTGAAGCCGAATCGACCAACCCTGAATTACATGACCAGCGTATTCAGATGCAGGGGTTTTTCCTGCCGTTGGAGTATAGTGGTCAAAAAGTCAGTGAGTTTTTGCTGGTACCCTATGTCGGTGCTTGTATCCACGAGCCACCTCCGCCGGCTAATCAGATCGTCTACCGAAAACTCGATCAGCCGATAAACCCGCCCCGCAGC
>JBFGYY010000297.1:0-4684 GCA_041587095.1 Motiliproteus sp.
GGAGCAGTGGCAAGCCCAATTTGCCGCCTGGATCGACCGTCCGGATCCCAAATCACTGCTGAACAGTTCGATCTTCTTCGACCTGGACGGTGTCTGGGGCGAAGTCGACTGGGCCAAACAGCTCCGGCAGTTCTTCACCGAACGCGCCAAAGCCAACCCGCGCTTTCTGGCCAATCTGGCGCGTAACGCATTGAACCGCACGCCGCCGCTGGGTTTTTTCAAAGGCTTTGTTATGGAGCAAGACGGGCAGCACCGCCCCTCCATCAACCTCAAACGCCGCGGTACCGCTCCACTCACCGACGTTATCCGGGTCCACGCCCTGGCGGTGGGCTCGATGGCACGCAACTCCTTTGAGCGTCTGGAGGATATCATTGCCGCCGAGTTGCTCCCGCCCGGTAAAGGTCAGGAGCTGAGCGATGCCCTGGAATATATCTCGATGGTCCGCATCCGCCACCAGGCCCGTGATATCGAAACCGGCGAGCCGCCCGATAACAACATCGAGCCCGAGATATTGTCGACTTTCGAGCGACGCAACCTCAAGGAGGCGTTCCAGGTCCTCGACAAGGCGCAAAGCTTCCTGAAATTCCGCTATACCGCCAATCAGGCGCTTAAATAAGTCAGGGTATCAACACACTTTATGGTTATGTTACCGCCCCATCAGTCCGGCGAGGGCTGGGCCGAGCACTACGACAGGCTGCAGATTCAGAGCCAGCACATGGCGCTCAAAGGCTTTTACGCCGAAGGAATGGTCGCAGCGGATACCCCGATCTCGGCGGCCCCGCTGGTAGCGCTGGATTTCGAAACCACCGGCCTCGACCCAGTAACGGATGAGATCATCAGTGTCGGTTTAACCCCGTTCAGCCTGGAGCGGATCTACTGCCGGGATGCGGCGCACTGGGTCGTGAACCCCCGCCGCCGCCTGGATGAAGAGTCGGTGATCATTCACGGCATTACACACTCCGATGTTCATGAATCGCCCGACCTGGCGGAAATACTGCCGGAACTGCTGGCGGCCCTGGCGGGTAAAATCGTCGTGGTGCATTTTCGGCAGATTGAGCGCGAGTTTTTAAACAACGCGCTGCAAAAGCGGATCGGCGAGGGGATCGCCTTTCCCATCATTGATACGCAGGAACTGGAGTTGCGGGCGTTAAAAGCCCGGCAAGGCATCGTCGGGCGTTTGCTGCGCCGGCCACTGGAGTCGGTGCGTTTGGCACAATGCCGGCAACGCTACGGACTTCCCCACTACCAGCCGCATCATGCCCAAACCGACGCTCTGGCGACCGCCGAGTTACTGCAGGCGCAGATCGCCTACCACTATCGGCCGGATACCGCGCTCACTGAGCTCTGGTGCTGACACGCCGCGATGACCGGGAGCCATCGCGGCGCTGTTGCGGCCGTTACAGGCCAGAGTGAAGTTCGGTTAGCGCCGTTCGGTACGCAGCCCCATCAGCAGGCTCACGCACATCAACAGCAACACGACCGTAAAGGGCAGCCCCGTCGAAATAGCACCGGCTTGCAGCGCCTGAATCGCCTCGGTACCACCGATCCACAGCAACGCAATGGCGATGGCTCCCTCCAGTGACGCCCAGAAAATTCGCTGCGGTACGGGAGCATCGATCTTGCCTCCGGCGGTGATACTGTCGATCACCAGAGAACCCGAATCTGACGAAGTGATAAAGAACACCAGCACCAGTACGATGGCGATAACCGACAACAGGGTACCCATCGGCAGTACGTCAAACATCTGGAACATCGCCAACGGCACTTCGGTCAGCCCGTCGCTCCCCAGGGCGCCAACCTTATTCATCACCTGATCGATGGCAATACCGCCATAGACCGACATCCAGATCAGCGTCACCAGCGTCGGAACCAGCAGCACGGCGGCCAGAAATTCCCGAATGGTGCGCCCTTCGGAGACACGCGCGATAAACATACCGACAAAAGGCGACCAGGAGATCCACCATGCCCAGTAGAAGACGGTCCAGCCCTGGAACCAGGCCTCATCGTCGCGGCCATGCGGATTGCTCAACGGGATAATATTCTCGACATAGGCGCCTAGGGTGGTGGACAGGTTACCCAGCGACACGGACGGCGCGATCATGATGACAACCCCCAGCAGGGCAAAGGCGATCAGCATGTTCAGGTTACTCAGGACCTTCACGCCGCCTTCGATACCGCGGATAACCGAAACAATGGCCAGCAGGGTGACGCCGACAATCACCAGAATCTGCATACCGAGGCTGGTCTCAATCCCGAATACATGGTTGATCCCGGCGGCGGCTTGCTGGGCGCCCAAACCCAGCGAGGTCGCGAGCCCGAACAGTGTTGCCAGCACGGCCAGCACATCGATCAGATGACCCGCCCAACCCCAGGCCCGGTCGCCGAGCAAGGGGTAAAAGATCGAGCGGATAGACAGCGGCAAGCCCTTGTTGTAACAGAAAAAAGCCAGCGACAGCGCCACGACGCCATAGATAGCCCAGGGGTGCAGGCCCCAATGGTACATGGTTGCCCCCATCGCCATCCGGGCGGCTTCCGCCGTGTTGGCCTCGACACCCAGAGGCGTCTTATACCAGCCGGTCAGGTACGCGACGGGCTCGGCCACGCTCCAGAACATCAATCCGATCCCCATACCGGCCGCAAACAACATAGCCAGCCAGGAAAGGGTCGAGTAGGAAGGTTTGGCATTCACGCCGCCCAAACGAATCTTGCCGTAGGGCGATACCAGCAGTGCCAGGCAGAAGATAACAAAGATATTACCCGACCAGATAAAAAAGGCGTCGAACGTGCCGATGATATCCCACTTCAAACCGTCGAGAGCGGCCTTGGCGGTGGCTGAGTCAACAACCAGCGTGGCGATCAAAAAGAGCAACACCAGCCCCGCACTCAGGGAAAAAACCGGATTGTGAACGTCAAACCCCCACTTCTGGACGTTGTCCTGCCCGACCGTATAGTCGGTACTGTCGATACTGTATTTGTCTGTTTTATTTCCCATTTATAACCTCTGAGTAATGGGGCATACGAAAAGAAACTGAAGGGAGGCGCGTCACGATGAGTCCCTGCGCCCCCACTGGTGCTGAAGGATAGCAGATCCGGCAATCGACTTTTGTCTTAACACGGCCGCACAGCTACAAATCCGGGTATCGGCGGTGCCTTTCGGGGGCAGAGTTTTATGCGCTTGGCAGGATCGAAGACGGGGGTAGCCAGCGGAGTTAAAGAGGAGATACAAGTAAAATGCGGGCGGCGTTGCGCCGGACAGTGTAATCCAGCTATCGATCGACTGTGCGCCCCTTAAACCAGCAACTTCACACTGTTGCGCCAGCTTAAAAAGAGATCGATGGACGGAGAGGCAGAAATACCTGTCCGTCCACCGGATTACCAAGCACTAACGCTTAGATATCTTCAGCGACCATCTCGATGGACCCGCAGGGGCATTCAGCAACGCAGATGCCACACCCTTTGCAGTAGTCATACTTGAACTCAAAACCCTTGCCGGGTCCGAGTTTAGTCACGGCATTATCAGGGCAAACCCCGTAGCAGTTGTCACACTCGAAGCAGTTACCACAGCTCATGCAACGACGGGACTCGTACTGGGCGGTTTCCTCATCCAGGTTACCCACCACCTCGGCAAAGCCTGACTGACGGCGCACGACATCCAGGATCGGCCGCACGGAGCGCGGCGCATCGGAGTAGTACCAGGTGTTCAGCTCTGCAAACACCGCATCGCCATTTTTCTCAGGCGCGACAAAGATCTGGCCGTTGAGGTAGGCGTCGATGTTCTTGGCCGCTTTCTTACCGTGGCCAATGGCAACCGTAACGGTTCGCTCGGATGGGATCATATCGCCGCCGGCAAACACGCCTTCAGCGCCGGTCTGCATATTGTGCCCGACCAGCACCACGCCACCTTTGGCTTCGATGCCGTCCAGTCCGTCAAGCGGATCCAAATCCACCGACTGGCCAACGGCCTGCACCAGCACGCTGGCCTTCATCATCTCGGTCTGGCCGGTACCGACGGGACGATTGTCTTCGCCGGTCACCATAATCTCCAGTTCCAGCTCGCCGTTGCGGATATCCTTGATGGTACGCAGGCAGGCGATCTGAACACCCTCTTCCAGCGCCTCATGAATCTCCAGCTCGTGAGCCGGCATCATGTTGCGGTCGCGACGGTAGACCACCGTCACGCTCAGGGCGCCCATGCGGGTCGCGGAGCGGGCCACGTCCATGGCGGTGTTCCCCCCCCCGTAAACCACCACGTGACCGTTGAGGTCGGGCTGTTCTTCATTCTCAAGATCTTTCAGAACCGTGGCGGCATCAAACATCGGCACGCTGCCGTCGTTGGGCAGTTCAACCTTGGCACCAACCTGAGCACCGAAGCCCAGGAAGCAGGCGTCGAAAGCACCTTCTTTCATGGTCTCGGCAACGTTGGCAACGGCGGTGTTGGTCTTGATCTCTACGCCCAGCTTGGTGATACGGCCAATCTCACCGGCGAGCTTTTCACGGGGCAGACGGTACTTGGGGATACCGTAACGCAGCATGCCTCCGGCCTTGGGCGCGGCTTCGAAGTGACAACGACACCACCGCGATCAACAACTTCCTCTCCGGCACCGCCACCACCGTGACCCCGTTCCCCGGCAGTGTCACCGGCAGCCCCTTCATCAGCGCCAACTCCGACATCGTCGCCGGCCCC
>JBFGYY010000298.1:0-4669 GCA_041587095.1 Motiliproteus sp.
CGAATTTTTATCGTTTATTAGTATTTAACCGCGTTTTTTAGTTGTTCGACAGGATGTACTCTTCCTCTTCGTCTTGATCTTTGTGGCAGTGTATCTGGCCCATAGTCCGGTTCCCCTTTCCTCGATTTGATTGTATTTATCGACAGCGCTCCGAGTGTAAACACACGGGGCATTTCGCTCTGCTTCTAATGGTGTGTCGGTCGCTGTCCCAGATACTTTAGTTGACAAAGTCGGAATATTACAGTTGAACTATTGGCAGTTGCTTTTAATGCTGATTTAGATCAATAGCGCCGTGGCTCGGTTTTCAAACTATGTCATCATGGCAGGCGGTTATATTGAAGCGCTACCGGCAAATCGTTAAGCTGATCAACGCCTGCTTTAAGCGATTTTTCGAATTCACGTCTACATTGCTCGAGATGGACTTATGACTGCAATTTTCCGAATACGAGCCGTCACACTTTCGCTGTTGCTTCCGCTTGTGCTTGCTTCACCGCTGGCCGCTGCTAAACAGGGAGATCCGGACCTTGAGCTGATTGCGTCTTTGTATGAAGAGGCCTTAGTGCAGTTTAATAAAGGTGAAGTTTCAACCAGTATCATCCACCTGAAAAATGCGCTTCAGACGGATCCCAGCTTTCTTGCCGGCCATATTCTCTTGGGTCGTGCCTATCTAAAGCAGGGATACTTCTCGCTGGCAGAGAAAGAGCTGAAAATGTCCGAACGCCTGGGCGCTGATCGCGCGCTAATCGTCGCCCACCTTGCTGAGTCCTACCTGTATCAGTTTAAATTTGAAGCGCTGCTGGATGACATTCACCCGGGTGATTTTGACGATGGCCTGAACGCTAAGATTTTGGAAGCAAGGGGCAAGGCCTACCTGCAACTGGGCCGTTCGGATGAAGCAAGCCAGGAATTATCAGACGCCATCCGCCTGGCCCCTGAGCGGGCTGCACCGCTGCTTGGTCAAGCGGCGATCTTGATAAGTCAGGGGGATTTCGTTGCCAGCAAAGAACAAATAGCCAGGGCCGAGGCATTGGAGCCGAATAATGCGGATATCTGGTATGTCAAAGGAGGCATAGAGCATGCTCAGCGTCAATTTGATCAGGCTGTTCATTTTTACAGCAGGGCATTGACCCTCAAGCCTGATCACTTTTCTGCCAGGCTGGCCCGTGCAGAAATTTACTTGGGGCGGGGAGAAAAAGAGCAGGCTTTGGAGGAGTTCAGCAGTCTATACGATGCCTATCCTCAGAACCCGCAGATTGCCTACCTCAGTGGCGTGGCTATTGGCATGAGCGGGGACATGGGCTTGGCAAAAGCGCGAATCGAACAAGCGCGGGGACTGCTTGACGAAATGCGAAGAGAGTACGTCCTTAGTCACGGTCCTACGCTGTTCCTTTCGGGGCGGGTGCACTACGACCTGGGGAATTTCGAGAAAGCACTGGTAGATCTGACCTCCTTTGTATCCCGTCACCCGCGGGAAACCCGGGCTTACAAAATTCTGGCGGCAATTTACGTGAAAAAAGGGTCGATTAGTAAGGCGATATCGCTATTGGAAAAGTCGCTGGAATACGTCTCGGAAGATTTTCAGGTACTGACGGCGTTGGGGGATGCCTATATGCAGAAGGGGCGCTATCTGAGAGCGACAGAAATGTTTAACAAAGCCGCCGAACTGTCTCCCCTTGGCACTCAGGTAAAAACCAAGTTAGGCATCAGTCAAATGTCAATGGGGCAGGTGGATCAGGGTGTCAGAACGTTGACTGAAATAGTCGAGGCAAACAGCAGAGCCGGCGAGGCAGGCGTGATACTCGCCATTACCGCGCTCAAATCGGGTAAGGACGAGGAAGCCTTGCGTTTGGCCAATTTGTTGTTCGATAAGTCCCCCGAGAACCCCTCGGTGGCTAATTTACTGGCAATTACGCAGGTAGCAAATGGCGACAGGGCTGGAGCGAGAGAAACCTACAGGAATATTTTGCGTGAATTTCCTGAATTTTATCCGGCAAGGCTTAACCTTGCCAAACTGAATATCACTGAAGAAAACTACCAACTGGCTAGCCAGCAACTGATGGATATGCTGCAAGAGCAGCCGAAGAATATCCAGCTGATGGTGGGTTTGGCGCGAGTTGAACTAGGTAAAGATAACGTTGACAAGGCCCGAGAATGGTTGGAAAAGGCCCATGCTCATGACCCCCAATCGGTAATGGTCGGTACGTTATTGGTCGATGTTTATATTCGCTCGGGAAATGCTCAGCAGGCACTGACCCTTGCGCAAAAGCTGAGAGTTGACAATATTGACGCTCCAAAGGCGCTGATTGCCTTGGGTCAAAGTCATCTTGCATTAAGTCAGCCGCTCGAAGCCAAGGCGGCTTTCAGGCGTGCCTCTCAACTGGCGGGGTACGATGCCATGCAGCTGAAAGATATTGCGCTTTTACGCAACAGTGCGGGGGACCTGCAGGGCGCTATCCACACATTGGAAAAGGCTAAGCACAGCAGGCCGGATGCGGCGGAGTATAGAGGGATGCTTGCCGAACTCTATATCACCAAAGGTCAGTTTGAATTGGCTTCAGATGAGATTCTGTGGTTGGAGCAACAGGGTTGGCAGACCGAGGCAGCACGCTTGAGAGGTGACCTGGATGCTCGACAGGGCAACTTTGAGCAGGCGATCAAACATTATCAGCGATCATTGTCGGCGCAGCCCAGCAGTCATATAGCACAACGGGTGTTTCGCACCTACCTGGTGATGAAACAAGAGCCGAAAGCCCTCACGTTTGTCGAGCAGTGGATAGCCGATCACCCCGAAGACCACAGTATGCGCAACATACTGGCCCAAGGCTACCTGCGCCGAGGAGATTTGTCCGGCGCACGTAAGGAGTTTGAGCATTTGAAGGAACAGGGCTTAAAAACGGCGGAGATTTACAACAATCTTGCCATTATCTATTTCAAGCAGGGCGATCCACAGGCCATTGATCAGGCTCAACGCGCATTTGCGCTGGACCCTGAGCGCGCTGAAATCAATGACACCCTGGGCTGGCTGCTGGTGAATGCCGGTGAAGCGGCTACAGGGTTGCGTTATTTGCGCAGTGCCCACGCCCGGTCATCGACAAACCCGGAAATACGCTACCATCTTGCCTATGCCCTCTATCAGTTGCAACGTTACCAGGAAGCATTCGATGAGCTGGGCCAAGCGCTCGCTCAAGGCCGCTTTAGTGGCTATCCGCAGGCGAAAGCCTTGCAGTCGAAACTGGCAGAAAAGATCGCAGTTCACTGAAACGCTACGTGTGTTCGACGCTTATAGTGGTTCCCATATTCGTCTGGTCGCATTGATTGGTTAGCGTCAGGATAATTTACATTGCCCTGTTGATACAATACGGACGTGTTAATAATGTTTTGAATTTAAACAATATATTATTCTGGGTGTGGTTTTTGCTTGTAGAAAGATTAAACGCATCGATCTGTTGCAAACATCGACAATCAAAGCCAGTGGGTACTTATTGTGAAATACAAGAAAGCTTTATTGAGCGCCTCAGCGGTGGTACTGGTCTCAGGGGTTGCGGCGACAGTGCAGGCAGCTGAAATTACCTACGACACCTGGACCACGAATGAGAATGACAGCGGAAATTATATCCTGACCATCAATGACAATACGGCAGGAAAGTTTAATTTCAATCTCACTGTCGATCCCTGGAATGCCGAAGCTTTGGGGCTGTTCATTGATTTCGGGGATAAACCGATCGGTTTAACTAACGTCGATAACGGAGCAACTCCTGATCCCCTCGATATTACAGCGGTAGGTTTGAGCAATGTCAGTCCGGTCGGGGAGGTGGCGGTCTTCAATACCGACACCAGCAGTGATGGCTGCGGACAGGGCTGTAATCTTCAGGGTTTGAGTCCGCCTGTTGCCGTTCCTGACGGCCAGTGGGAGCTGGTTTTTCGCCTTGGATCTCAGGGCTTTGATAGTATTCAAACATTCAGTTTTACCACCAACGATTTCGGTTTGACTCTGGCTGACTTCGGTCTGGCGGGTATTCGCGCTCAGCAATATTGTGATCCCGGCGATTTGTTGCCTGGCGATACCTGTGATGGCAGCGACAAGTCTTATGGGTCTACCAATGGCGGACCTGGCCCTGAACCTGATCCTATTCCGGAACCCGGCAGTCTTGCGCTTTTAGGCTTGGGTCTGGCTGGTCTCGGCTACTTTCGCCGTAAATCGCAACGCTGATTCTTTGTTTCACGGATTCCCGTTCTGGGGTCAGAAGGTCAGGTTGCCAGCACAGTAGCTTGTTCTCGGCTTTGTAATCTCACTGGCTTTTGCGTTGAGGTCGCTGGGTAAAAAACTCACACAATGGCTGCAAAAAAAAAGGGCATCTACCAACGTAGATGCCCTTTTTTTAGGAGGTTACGCGCTGCTCACGAGCGCTCGAGATCAGAAAATAACGTCTTTCGAAACCGAACACTGGCTGGTGCCCTTGTCACAGACCTGGTAGCTGAAGGTCGCCGAACCCTTGGTGCGGGGTATATCGGTGTAGGCGCCGCCACCGGCGCTGGTGATCAGGCTGCCATTGCGGTAGATATCCACTTCGCTGCTGGGACTCCAACTGAGATCGATTCGATGGCCGCCTTTGACTTTGTAGCCGCGGGCGGACAGCGTCGGGCCGCTGCTTGCATCGGTGGTGGCCGA
>JBFGYY010000299.1:0-4666 GCA_041587095.1 Motiliproteus sp.
GCCGCCGGTTTCAACACCGATTTCACGCAGTACGGCCAGCGAGGCATCCCGCATGATCTGGTATTCTTTGTCGGTCAGGGTCTGTGCAGGCGCTACGGTGATGGAATCCCCGGTATGCACGCCCATGGCATCAAAGTTTTCGATCGCACAGATGATGATGCAGTTGTCGTTTTTATCCCGGACAACCTCCATCTCATATTCTTTCCAGCCAATCAGTGATTCGTCGATCAGCAATTCATTGGTCGGTGAAAGCTCCAGACCCCGCTCGCAAATCTCAACAAACTCTTCTTTGTTATACGCGATACCACCGCCGGAGCCGCCCATGGTGAAAGAGGGACGGATGATGCAGGGGAAACCGAGAGAACCCTGAACCTGCAATGCTTCTTCCAGGCTATGAGCAATCGACGCACGGGGGCAAGCCAGACCAATGCTCTTCATCGCTTTGTCGAAACGATCACGATCTTCTGCCTTATCGATGACATCGGCCGTCGCGCCGATCATCTCGACGCCGAATTTTTCAAGCACACCTTCGCGCGCCAGATCCAGGGCGCAGTTCAGTGCGGTCTGGCCGCCCATGGTCGGCAACACCGCGTCGGGACGTTCCTTTTCAATAATTTTGACAACCGTCTGCCAGGTGATGGGCTCGATGTAGGTCGCATCGGCCATCGTCGGGTCGGTCATGATGGTCGCTGGGTTGGAGTTCACCAGGATAACGCGATAACCCTCTTCTTTCAGGGCCTTACAAGCCTGAGCGCCGGAGTAATCAAACTCGCAGGCCTGGCCGATCACGATAGGGCCAGCCCCCAGGATGAGAATACTTTGAATGTCTGTACGTTTTGGCATGAATCAAAACCGGTCGAAATCGTTCGTTGTCGGCGCCACGATGTGGCGCCACCTGTAGCGGTCGTCGCGAATCAGACGCGCGCGCGCATCAGCTCGATAAAGCGATCAAACAGCGGCGCTACATCGCGGGGGCCTGGGCTGGCTTCCGGATGGCCCTGGAAGCTGAATGCCGCCTTGTCTGTGCGCTCGATCCCCTGGAGGGAGCCATCAAACAGTGACTTATGCGTCGCACGCAGCGTAGCGGGAAATGATTCTTCATCAACAGCAAAACCATGATTCTGGCTGGTAATCATGACCGTTTTGTCATCCAGGCACTGAACCGGGTGGTTCGCACCATGGTGACCAAACTTCATCTTAACCGTCTTGGCACCGCTCGCCAGCGCCAACAGCTGATGTCCGAGGCAGATACCAAACACCGGAATATCGGTCTCGAGAACCTGCTGAATGGCCTCAATTGCGTAGGTGCAAGGCTCCGGGTCACCAGGTCCGTTTGACAGGAAAACCCCATCGGGCTTAAGCGCCAGGACATCACTGGCAGGAGTCTGCGCAGGCACAACCGTCAGTCGGCAGCCCCGCTCGACCAACATACGCAGGATGTTGCGTTTGCAGCCAAAGTCATAGGCAACCACGTGGAAAGGCTGGTCACCCTCAGGAGTCGTATGCCCGTTCTCCAAAGACCAGGTGCTTTCAGTCCAGGAGTACGCCTTCTCAGTCGTGACCGCCTGCGCCAGGTCCATCCCTTTTAAACCGGGAAAGGCCTGTGCCGCAGCAACCGCAGCAGCCTCATCGATGGCGTCCCCGGCGACAATACAGCCGTTTTGCGAACCTTTTTCACGCAAGATGCGGGTCAGTCTGCGGGTATCGATTTCAGCAATGCCAACGATGTTGTTGTCGCGCAGATACTCATCCAGCGGCTTTTCCATGCGCCAGCTGCTGGCAAGCAATGGAAGGTCCCGAATTACCAAACCGGCAGCCCAGACGAAATCAGATTCCTCATCTTCACTATTAACCCCGGTATTACCGATGTGCGGGTAGGTTAATGTGACGATTTGCCGAGCATAAGAGGGGTCGGTCAGAATCTCCTGATACCCCGTCATCGAGGTGTTGAAAACCACCTCGCCGCTGGTTTGCCCTTCAGCGCCAATGGCTATCCCTCTGAATATACTTCCGTCCGCCAAGGCCAGAATGGCTGGTTTAGTCAATGCTACCTCCCGCTGGTGTGCTGATGCTGTAAGTTTCGTGGCTGCTATCTGCAAAAAAGCGAGATGTGAATATGTGCTTCACATCTCGCTTTCCGGTGTTTGGGTACCCATGCTGACTTTGGTGCAGTTAAATCTTCCGCATAATACTAAACAGCGCCTCCTATATCCATACCCAGAAGCAGATTTCATGCAATTTCTGCCCGTCAAGGTCAACACAGGCCTTCGACCCGCTAACAATACGAACCCAGAGACAGGCTCGCCGACCAAAAAAAACCGCCGCGGAGGTTTCCCACCGCGGCGGCTGTGATCTAACGCCAGCAGCAAGCTGCTGCTAAGCGAACCGACGCTGGTTTATTTAGCAACCATGGCTTTAACCACAGCGATTACACGGCGGTTTTGCGCCCGGCCAGCAGCAGTATTGTTACTCGCTACCGGATTGGCCTTACCGTAACCCACCGCAGTCAGACGCGAGCGTTCGATGCCGTAGCGGTTAACCAAACGATCAACAACGGCGTTGGCGCGACGCTCGGACAAACGCTGGTTCAATGCTGCGCTGCCACGACTATCGGTATAACCCTGGATAATCACCTTGCTCGCCATATCTTTCTTCATAACACTGGCGATCGCTTCGATATCGTCGAAGTGACTTCCTGCCAATACGGCAGAGCCGCTGGCGAACTTGATATCCAACCGCTGTTCCATCATGACCTTGGAAACAGTCGGTGCAACCATGGCACAACCACGCGCATCAACTTTTACGCCGGCCTTGGAATCGGGACACGCATCCTGATAATCAGCAATGCCATCACCGTCACGGTCTGCCGGACAACCCATCGCATTCACCGCAACACCGCGAGGCGTATTGGCACAACGGTCTTTGGAGTCGGCTACGCCGTCACCGTCGCTGTCCTTCGGACAACCTTTGGCATCAACGGCAATGCCCCGCGGCGTATTCGCACAGCGGTCCATGCTATCCGCCACACCATCATTGTCGCTATCCAGTGGGCAGCCATTCGCACCCACGGAGACTCCTGCCGCCGTACCGGGGCAGCGATCCATCGCATCCGGCACACCATCGCCATCTGCATCTTTCGGGATTATTACATCACAACCAACTACCTGCGTTCCCGGAACCCAGGACGGTGTTTTCAGACACGCACCAGACCCATCCTTCACCGGGACTCCGGATGCATCATGCCAATAGGCGCAGTGCTCCGGATTATCTCCGCATGCACCATGCCCCCAGCTCAAAACAGGCAACATCATCAATGCAGAAATCGCGATCGTCTTCTTCATATAATCTCCTTAGAACAAACTGCTCGTAGCGCAGTCTGTTCTGATTGCAAAGAACTGATTAACCATAAAATCAGAGGCAGAGCCGCAATATCTGACCTCACAGACATACCGATAACACTAAGTGCGTTGCGTCACTCTCGCCACACATCTTACGTTACTGATATATAGACTGTTATCGACAGATTAGCTAAAGATTTAACAAAAAAGAACAAAAAAAACCGCCAACAGGCGGTTTAAGTCATTGTAAAAGATATGGTTTTGAGAAAAATTAGCTTAAATCAAGCACATCCTGCATATCAAACAGGCCGGTTTTCCGTCCTGCCAGCCACGCCGCTGCGCGCACAGCTCCCTTGGCAAATGTCATTCGACTACTGGCTTTATGGGTGATCTCAACCCGCTCACCTTCGGTAGCAAACAGGACGGTATGGTCACCAACAACATCGCCTGCGCGAATGGTCTCAAAACCGATTTCAAGACGAGGACGCGCGCCCGTGTGCCCTTCGCGACCATAAACGGCGCAGGCGGCAAGATCACGATCCAATGCATCGGCAACCACCTCACCCAGACGAAGCGCGGTTCCCGAGGGGGAATCGACCTTGTGCCGGTGGTGCGTCTCGATAATTTCGATATCGTAGTCATCGCCCAGCGTCTTTGCGACTGTCTCCAGGATCTTAAAGCAGACATTCACCCCCACGCTCATATTCGGCGCGAAAACTACCGCGGTATCAGCCGCCGCACCGGCTATTGCCTGCTTCTGCTCATCACTGAAACCCGTGGTGCCAATGACCACATGCTTACCGGCTTTGCGGCACAGCTCCAGATTCTTCAAACTCAGCTCAACGGTTGTGAAATCGATCAGGACATCAAATTGATCCAGGACCTCATCCAGACTCCCCACCGCATGCACGCCCAGTTTGCCGGCACCGATAAACTCGCCCACATCCGCGCCCAGCAAACTACTCGCGGGATTCACCACCGCCACGGTTAACTCGACATCGTCACGCTCTACCACCGCCTGCAGCAGGTTCTTGCCCATTCGCCCGGCGGCACCGGTAATTGCTACTCGTGTCATGCTTATCCACCCCGTTGTCATTAGTCACGATGGCCACCCCGGCCCGATTTTCAGCAACCTGTGCTGATCACGCTTCAGGGGGCATATTATACAGAGATCCCTTGCAAAAAAGGCCCGCGACCTTTACTGATCCTTAACGAAAATCAGCGGCCGAAGCCGCTGATTTATATCCCTTGCTGTAGTTTCACAAGACCTTTAAGTCAAAACTGACCGCATTGATCAGAGCTCTTCGAAAAACTTCTTCACGCCGTCA
>JBFGYY010000300.1:0-4660 GCA_041587095.1 Motiliproteus sp.
AGCCGCAGAGGCGCTGGATGCTTTTTTGTCGCGTCGTCCTGCTAACTTTCCGCTTTAGCTGTTTTTTTAACCGCCCGTACAAATTTCTTCAGTAAACGGCGGTCATTTCCTGCCGTTTTGCTTTCAATACGCTACACAGTCACTATTATTGGCTGTAGTGCAGAGCTTATTCGCAGACTGGTTTGCGCTTTATTTGGTAGTTCGTTGGCATAGAGATTCCAACATCCTGGCATGAAATACCGTTGGCAGTTGAACGCGCAGACGGGTGTTCTGCGATCGAAGTGTTAGGATATTGATGGTGCAGTACGATTTATGACCAAAGACCTGGCGTTTTTTTTTGGTAAAAGCCCGCAGCAGTTATTACGCTTGATAACGGTACTATCGGCTATTTCCAGCCTGCTTGTTCTGCTGTTCTTCGCCTACGCATCCGCGCGTATCTTTGAGCGCTACGTTATCCAGGCTGCGGAGCTGGACTCTGTTGCACTGAGCCACCTGATTCTTGCGCTTGATCGTGATCTTCTGATGCAACCCAATGAACTCGGCGATTCTCAATTACAGGTCCACGCGAGTCGGTTTGACGAGCTGGATCAGGCGCTGCTTCCCGCATTAATCCCTTACGATATCCTGAAAATCAAAGTGTTTGATCGGCGCGGAACCATCCGATACAGCTCGGATCGGGACATTATCGGCAGTCGGGATGCGTATAACCCGCGCCTCGAAAATGCCTTAGCGGGGCACAATGATTCTGCATTGCAAACCAAGGATCAGTTTTTTGATCTGGAGAACGGGGCGCGCTTTGATGTGGACGTCGTTGAAACCTACGTACCGATTATTAATGAGTCCGGACAGGTGGTGGGGAGTTTTGAAATTTATCGCGATACAACGCCCTTTCGCGACAGTGTATTGCAAGGTGTCGCTCTGTCTGTTGGAATCCTGGCCGTTATTTTACTCTGCGTGTTTATCGTCACGTATCAGGTGGTGAAGGGGGCTATTGCCCGGTTGAGCATCGCTCAGCTAGAACTTGAACATCAGGCAACGATCGATGCTCTGACCGGCCTTAATAATCGCCGCGAAATTCTGCTCAAGGCCCAGAAAGAATACAGCCGCTATGTGCGCGAACGCGAAGCGGGGGTGATACAACCCTTAGGGTTGATTATGATCGATATCGATTACTTCAAGCGCATCAACGATGAGCATGGTCATCCTGCCGGCGATGCCGTGTTGTGCCGGGTGGCGGAGCGTATGGCTGAGCAGCTCCGCGGTTATAGTGCTATCGGCCGCTATGGCGGCGAGGAGTTCCTGGTGTTGTTACCCGGAACAGATCGGCAGGATACCCAACAGGTAGCCAAACGTATTAGCGAGGTGGTAAAGGGGACGCCCGTCGTGCATAAGGGCGTCAACCACTGCATCACGCTGAGTATGGGCGTGACCTGGATACGGGAAGACGAAGTCAGTTTTGATACGGCCTTAACCCGTGCTGACGACGCGCTGCTGGCGGCAAAGCAGACTGGCCGGGATCGTGTCGTTATTGTTAACTAAACACCATCGCTGACGAAACAGCCGCACAGAGCGTAATTATTTTATCCGTAGTGCCGGAATAGCGGCTAAAGCGAGGTAACATAGCGGCTTTATCTACCGAATGAACGCCGAGGCTTTATTCATGTTACGTCGTCGGGCTCACGTGCTGGCTTGCTTGCTCCTGCATACACCGTTTGTAGTCGCAACTCAGGTTTCCCCGGCTCCATCTGAACCGGCATTTTCGGAATATGTCGTTAGTCCATACCCAACAAGCGCCGCACCGGCACTTCCCGTCAGCAACCGGTTATCAGATCAACCCGCCTCTGAAAAGAGCACAACATCACGTTTTTCTCTGACACCGTCAAGCTGGATCCTGCTGGGGATAGGCGCCAGTATGCTTTTCACTTCGGGTTCCGATGGTAGTTCTGACGATGGTGGCGCTGATACCCTGCCGGTCGTACCGCGCGGTATTGAATATAACGCAGACTATGCCCATGCGATGATCGGTACACGCACCGCGCACGATAGCGGTTGGCTGGGTAGCGGAGTCAATGTCGCCGTATTAGATACCGGCTTTATGGCAAACCATCCCGATCTCACCGGACAGTTTTCGTCATTATACAATGCTGTTTCAAATCTAAGCGGCGCACAACAAGTGCCAGATCCTGATGGCCATGGTACCGGCGTCGCGGGGCTGTTGGCGGCGGTTCAGAACGGAGCCGGCGTGGTGGGGGTTGCTAGTGGTGCAAAGTTGATCGGGGTTGGCTTTGCCGAAGCCAATGGCCAGCTTTCACAATCCGATAGCGTCGCGGCCCGCGCCTTTAACTATGCCCTCGATCAGCAGGCTGCAATAATAAATAACTCCTGGGGCACAGGGGTGGCCGTAGACCACTATTCCGGTGCGCAATATGCCAGTGAATCGCCGCTGCTATTATCGGCGCTGCGCCGCGCCGCCGCTCAGGGTGTCGTGAATGTGTTTCCTACCGGCAATAACGCCCCGGCCCGGATCCAGCCCAATCTGGAGGCGGGTTTACCCTTGTTATTTCCCGAGCTGCAAGCACATTGGGTCGCCGTCACGGCGGTGGGCAGTGACGGCTTGTTAGCGTCCTACGCGCAGCGCTGCGGTATCGCGTCAGCCTGGTGTCTTGCTGCACCGGGCGGTGATGATGACCAGGGCGTTTTCGAAGGGTTAATCACCCCATTTAATGATGGCGGCTATGTGTCCACCATCGGAACCTCAGAAGCGGCTCCGCTGGTTAGTGGTGCGCTGGCGGTGCTGAAACAGCGTTTCCCGAACCTAAGCAATGCGCAGTTGGTGCAACGCCTGTTTGAAACCGCTGACAAGCGCGGCATCTACAGCGAGGCACTGGTGTACGGGCAGGGGTTGCTGGATATTGTCGCCGCGACCAACCCGTTAGGTTCCTTAAGTCTGGTGACGCAAGGTACGGATGGCAATGTCCATGTGGTGGCGGGCCTAGCGGCGAGTAGCATCGAACTGGCTCCGTCCTTATCCCGTTTAGGCGCCAGCTTGAGCGGTCTGCAAGTCGGCGCAGTCGATAGGCAGGGAGCCCTGTTTACGGTGCCGATGCAGGATCTGATGACAGCACCCAGCCGCTCTGACCATTGGGCCCAGCGTTTACACGCACAGCACCTGCCTGACAGTACCGCGCCCGTGCCAATGGGGCATGACACCCGGCTGTGGTTTTTCGGCAACACGAGTGAGCAGGGTACTGGCCTGGCTGTAGAGCACAAACTGGCGAATGTTAAACTTCAACTGGGGCTTATTGAGGGGCTGCCAGTCTCTGAATACGACGTTTCACAGAGTTGGAGTGCGCAGCCTGTGCCGCCTAGTCGTATTGCAATGCAGGATACGCTCACCAATCCGTACTATTTAACGGATGAGCGCCAGATTCATCTGCGTGTCGTACAGCAGCCAGACGACGGCTACCAGATAGGTCTTGAGCTTGCCTCGGGGCAAGACGCTGGCTCCGGACAGATCAAGATCAATAGCTTTTTGGACTACCGCTTGGCGCAAAATATCTCGCTGCGTATAGAAGGCGGTATGCAGCATGAGAAAGGTTCCTTATTCGGCAGCCGCTTTGAAGGGGCTTTCAATGCTGATACAAGCATGACCACCGGTTATACCGGCGCCAGCGTAGGCTGGCAAATAAGCCCGGCAGATCACGTTCAGGTCAGTTATTACATCGGCCGAACAAACTCGTCCAATTCCTCAGGAGCATCACTTCTTCACTTGGATAACATAAGCAGCCGTAGTTTGGCCGCTGCCTGGCAACACAGGCTAACGAGTGGCACGGTAGTCGGCGTGGCGATAGCCGAGCCGTTACAGATTCGCGCGGGTGAGTGGAGCCTGAATACGGCAACCGGCTATGAGCAGGGCCAGATACAGTGGCAAACTCAGCAAGGCGAGCTGGGGCATTCACGACTGCACGAACAAGAAGTGTTCATCCAGAGCCCCGTAAACGCGGGCAGCCGAGTCAAACTATCGCTCATGCATCAGCGTATGCAGCAAAACAGCGATGTGGCATTGTTGATGTCGTTACGGCAGCGGTTTTAGCCAGAAATTTTGAATTGGTAGCCAAAAACTTACCGCACAATCAGTAAAAAGCTTGTTAAGCACTTGTCAGTAAGAGTAATTTATTTGCTCGCTGCATCACTCGCTCTGCCGTCCTAACTTTATGTTGTTTGAGTAATATCTCCGCCTGTGACAGGTATACGCTTGCCAATTCTTTTTGCAGCTTAAGAATTTCCGGAAAATCAGCAGGCAGATCCGCGCGTAAACCTTCTAACTCAGCGAAGACGGCGTCTACTTCGGCCAATGATCGGTTGTTTCGTAGGCGCGAATTCAGGTCTTCAAAACTGCCTTTGTAAAAGGTGGTAGCTGCATGGTAAGGAAAGGGGGCTGGTGCGCCTTCCTTTTGTTGTTCGTGATAGGCGGATAAAGTAGCTACAGATGATCGAATACTATCTCCATGCACCAACAGATCCTGAATTTCTTTATTATCGGCGAGTAACTCCGACCCAACTGCGATCAGGTTATTTAACTTACTGACATTGTGTCCGTTAATGGCCTTATTAAAATGAAATTTGTATTGCTTAATCTCGACCGCTGATAGCTCGGGCC
>JBFGYY010000301.1:0-4647 GCA_041587095.1 Motiliproteus sp.
ACCCTTACAAGGTGGATGTCGGGAGTTCGATCCTCTCCACGCCCACCACCGCTGCGGAGCGGTAGTTCAGTTGGTTAGAATACCGGCCTGTCACGCCGGGGGTCGCGGGTTCGAGTCCCGTCCGTTCCGCCACTTCTTTGTCTTCCCCTGTTGTCCTCTTTTCTTTTTTCTCGCGTTAATTGCATCGGGCTGCCTGAGCACGGCGTCATCATTCATACTTGCTAAAGTCCGCTGCTACCTTGAGTGTGTCTAAAGACTACCGCTACGTTGCCTTAATATTTCGTTTGATTGTTTGCCGGGGCGCCTGTTGCTATCGTGGTGATCTTTCGTAATTTTTCCTGTCTACCCTGGGTAAGTTGCGGCAAACTGCAGTGTTTATATGTGGCAAGCACAAGCGAGCTGTGTTCAGACTTTCGGGCGATAAATTAGGGCATAATGAGAGCTCGGTGAAAACAGGAGACGTAATTTGGCACAGGGCTACGATCTGATCGGTGATGTACACGGTTGTTCCGTGACGTTAGAGCATCTGCTGCAAAAGCTGGGTTATCGGTTAACGGAAGGTGCTTATCGTCATCCGGAGCGCCAGGCTGTCTTTATCGGCGATATTGTCGACCGGGGGCCGCACATTCGTGAGGCGTTGCATCTTGTGCGAAATATGGTGGAGTGCGGCGCTGCTCAGATGGTGCTTGGCAATCATGAATACAACTGCCTTGCTTATCTGACTCCGGGACGGGCCGGCTCTGGTCGGGAATACCTGCGTGAACACAATCGTCGCCATGACCGCTTAATACACGAGACCTTAACGCAATTCGCCGACTATCCGGATGAATGGCAAAGCTTTCTGGACTGGTTTCGTGAAATTCCCATATACCTCGAGATCGATGGTTTTCGCGTCATTCATGCCTGTTGGGATGATGAGCTGATCAAGGAACTGAAAGCCCGCAATATTAACGATCTTCGCGATTTAGAGTTTTTGCATCGATCCGTAGAGCGGGGCTGTTTTGAGTGGCAGGCGATGGACCGTTTGCTGCGTGGTACGAATATGCCGTTGCCGAATAATGAAGAGATGGTCAGTGATGATGGTTATCGCCGGCATACCTATCGAACCAAGTTCTGGTCTGTTGACCCGCAGGTTCATGGGGACCTGGTTTTTCAGCCGGATCCACTGCCGCCACACTTGGCGGAGCAGGTTCTGACCGACGACGACCGGCAGCGCCTGATGCACTACGACAGCGATCAGCCTCCACTGTTTATCGGGCATTATTGGCGTGAGGGCATTCCAGCACCCATTACCGATAATATCGCGTGTATCGATTACAGCGCGGTCAAATACGGTAAATTGGTTGCTTATCGTATGGATGGTGAGCGTCGCCTGGATCCGGCAAAATTTGTCTGGATCGATGTCGAAAATCTGGCAGACATCCCGGGAGAATAACCTTGCAGCTAAAAGTACTGGATCTGCCGCCGGAACAGGATCTGCGCGAATTTGCCGGTTTTTTGTGGAAGAACCGTATCGCTCACCGTGTGACGCATCAGCAGGGGCGTCAGCAGCTTTGGTTGCGCGATCCGCATGATGCCGACTTTGTTCTGGAGCAGTTTCAGCGCTGGGTCGAAAGCGGTGATCTGAGCACCGATTCTGCACCTGCACGGCAAGCCGATGAATCTCCCGGATTAATGTTTTGGTTGCAGCGGGCGCCGGTGACTCTTGTTCTGATCGGTGTGAGTTTTTTTCTCACGCTATTAACCAGTTTTGGCAGTAACCTGCAATGGCTGCACTGGTTTACCTTTGTCGACTTCAATTTCCAAGGCCGCACGCTGTTATTCCAAAGTCTGGAAACGCTGCTCCGCAGCGGAGAATGGTGGCGCTGGCTGACGCCCATATTCCTTCATTTTAGCTTATTGCATTTGGTATTTAACCTGCTGTGGACCTGGGAGCTGGGGCGCCGGGTCGAGCTGCTGCAGGGCCGGACTGTACTGATCGCTCTGGTATTGCTGCTCGGAATCGTATCCAATCTGGGGCAGTTTATGATGACCGGCCCCATGTTTGGCGGCCTTTCCGGCGTCATCTTCGGTTTAATGGGATACACCTGGTTGTGGGACCGGGTCGGGCAGACGCCGCGCTTCGGTATGTCGCAGGCATTGATGGTCTTTATGCTGGTATGGTTGCTCCTGGGCATATCAGGCATACTCGAAAGCTTTGGGTTTGGTTCTATCGCCAATACTGCCCATCTGGCGGGTTTGTTGGCGGGTTTGGCAGCGGTGCCTCTGGTGATTTTGATTCAGCGGCTGCGCAGCCGGAGTTAACCTGCAGACCGACTATGTCTGCGGGGTGTTAAAAACGAGGCGGATGGGCAAGGTGGCGACTGGCCGAATCAAGCGCCCCTGTAGCCGCCTTAGTACTCTCTATTTGGGTAAGTAATTATGACGTATGAAGAACTTCTTGCATCGATGACCCCTGAAATTCACGCAGCGATGAAACTGGCGATTGAGATCGGTAAATGGCCCAATGGTGTACGGCTCAGCGATGACGAGCGCGAGGCCTGCATGCAGGCTGTGATCGGTTATGATCTTGAAAATGTGCCTGCGGATGAGCGCGTTGGATTTATTGATCGCACCAAGAAAGATGGCACGCAGCATAGCCCCAGCCAATCGACAGAAGACATCATTAAAATCCTGCATAGCTAAAGGAACCGTCTCTGATGAGTGACAAGGGTATGGCGTTGCTGGCACAGGGTGCGCTGCACAAAATGCAAGTAGACACCGGCGATCCCGTGCAGTATCGGTTGGTGGTCGGGGAAAAACAGATCCCCCTCAATCCGCTACTTGGCAAGCCGATACGCCTGGATTACAGCGGGGTGATTAATTGCACCCATTGTGGCCGAAAAACTAACAAGTCGTTTAATCAGGGTTATTGTTATCCCTGCTTTCGTGCATTACCCCAATGTGATCGCTGCATTATGAGTCCGGAGCTCTGCCATCTGGCGGCAGGTACCTGTCGCGATGCCGAGTGGGGCGAGACACACTGCCAGCAGGATCATATTGTTTATCTGGCCAATTCATCGGGTGTCAAAGTGGGTATCACCCGTCAGGTTCCCACCCGCTGGATCGATCAGGGCGCGGTGCAGGCATTGCCGATCTTTCGTGTTGCTACCCGAATGCAGTCGGGTTTGCTGGAAGCCGTGATTCGCGAGCATGCCAGCGACCGAACCAATTGGCGGGCCATGCTCAAAGGCCAGGTGGCCGAACTCGACCTGAAAGCGGAGCGTGACCGGCTGATAGCGCTGTGCCAGCCCGGTATCCGTGAGTTGCAGTCGCAGTTTGGTTTGCAGGCGATCCAGCAGCTCGACGCCGATGAGCTGGCTTTCAATTACCCGGTATTGAACTTTCCTGCCAAAGTAAGTACTCATAACCTGGATAAGCAGCCTCAGGTCAGCGGGGTGCTGCAAGGCATCAAAGGTCAGTATCTGATTCTGGATAGCGGCGTGATCAACGTGCGTAAATTTACAGCCTATCAGGTTGAATTTTTCGCCTGACAGTAATTAACACCGTCCAACCAGCCCGCCACCGCTCCCCGGTGGTCCGGTAGATTGAGAGATTATGAGTCAAGACAACCCCACAACGATTTACCTGAAAGACTACCGTGTACCGCCGTTCCTTATCGATCGGACGGAACTGCATTTTGAATTGGGCGAAAAGGCCACCCTGGTTAAGTCGCGGCTTTCAATGCGGCGTAATCCGGATTCTGAGCAACAAGAGTCGCCACTGTATCTGCACGGCGATGAGTTACAGCTAAGGCGACTGGTACTTGATGGCGTGACGCTGGGGGCCGATCAATACCTGCTCGATAGCGAGGGGCTCACCCTGCCCAACGTGCCAGATCAGTTTGTCGTGGAGTGTGTCACCCTTCTTAAACCCCAGGACAACAGTTCACTGGAAGGTCTGTATCGATCTAATGGCATGTTCTGTACGCAATGCGAGGCAGAAGGGTTTCGCAAGATCACCTATTACCTGGATCGACCCGATGTGATGTCGGTCTTTACCACGACATTGGTCGCAGATCGCTCACGCTACCCCGTATTGTTATCCAACGGTAATCTGGCCGATCAGGGCGAACTGGACGACGGGCGGCACTGGACGATCTGGGAGGACCCCTTTCCCAAACCGTCCTATCTGTTTGCCCTGGTTGGTGGCGATCTGCAGCGGGTCGAAGACCGTTTTACGACGCAGTCGGGACGGGATGTGGCATTGCACCTGTATGTTGAAGCACAGAATCTGCATAAGTGTGAGCACGCTCTCGATTCACTAAAGCGCTCCATGACATGGGATGAGCAAAATTACGGGCGTGAATATGACCTGGACCTGTTTATGATCGTCGCGGTTGATCATTTCAATATGGGTGCCATGGAAAACAAAGGGTTGAATATTTTTAACTCTTCCTGTGTGCTGGCGAACCCGGAAACCACTACAGACGCGTCTTTCCAGCGAATCGAAGGGATTGTCGCCCACGAATATTTTCATAATTGGTCGGGTAACAGGGTGACTTGCCGGGACTGGTTTCAACTCAGCCTGAAAGAGGGGTTCACTGTCTTTCGAGATGCCACTTTTTCAGCCGATATGGGGTCTGCAACAGTCAAGCGTATTGAAGAT
>JBFGYY010000302.1:0-4629 GCA_041587095.1 Motiliproteus sp.
ACCGCCTGTGAAACTTTACTGTCGTGCCGTGCAGTGATGTTTAATTGCATGAGATGCATCCTTATCTTTGATTCTAAAGTGTGCCGCTTAGCTACGACACACACTCATGGTAAAACGCTTTGTCATGGAAAAATAGCAAAACGTTCGCCTATTTGTTGTCTTAGATCAACCAAGAAAGGTGCGCGTTTCTTCAAGGACCGAACTGTGGGGGAGTTCGACCATTTTCAACAGTTCAAGTCCGTCTTCAGTGGTTTGAAACAGTCCAAGCGTGAAGCTAATGAGGTTGAGGCGGTATTTCAGCAGGTAACCGTCATCTTTGAAGGAAAGAGAAATGTTTCCTCCTCCTTCAATGTCATCGTGAGTGTCTGTTTCGATGCTGAGCAAGCGGGGGTTAAGTTTTTTGAAGCTGGTACCAAGCAATTGATTTAATACGTAATCGTGCTTAAGAAGCTTTTGAACTCTACGCCCTTCCGTGAGGTGCTTGATCTGGTAGCCGAAGCCTTTGTCGACGACCTTGTAGCTGAGTTCTGCGCCCGTGATGCGATTCTTAAGAGTGAGTCTCAGTCGTTCTTTCAGAATAGACTGTGTCAGGATGGACCAGGCTTCCCAGGACGATCGCGGAGTAAAGGGCTCGTTTATCTCCGTAATCTGCAGGCAGTATTCGCGAAAAACATCAGGGTCAGATTCGTGTCCGTAGCGCCAATAGTTACCGGTTCGCGATTCAAAGCCTGCATAACCCGGCGAGTCCAGGTCGTCGATGCATAAGCCCGGCTCTTTCAGATCATTGGCTGACGGTGTTGGCAGCAACTTGCCGTCGGTGATCTCCCCCCATTCGACTTTTTTTTCAAAGCACTCTCCAAGACGGTACTTAACCTGTAACCCCTCGGGGGGGACATCCTCGGGTTTTATGTGAATCATCACATGTGCCGCCATAACTCCTCCTCACTCAAAAAATAATAACCAGGTTGTCATCGTTGCGTTGGCTCGCGGCTAACCTGAATAGTTTTATAATAGACTGTAGTTATTGATATGCTAACTGACAGACTTTTACGTGATTTGTCGGGATTGAAGCGCTAGAATTGACATCTATGCACAAAAGCAAGATTTCTCATCTTTGCTCGAACACTTAATTTCGGAGATGCTATGACCGCAGCGATACGTGTGATGCTGGTTGACGATCATGAGATTGTACGCGCTGGATTTCGCCGGTTACTGGACAGTACCGACGACATCACTGTTGTGACAGAAGCATCGACCGGTGAGGATGCCTACCGCAAGTATTTTGAGCGCCCGCATGATGTTGTCGTGATGGACCTGTCCATGCCGCCGGGTACTGGCGGGCTTGAAGCATTAAGCAGAATACTTGCAGCGGACTCTAAAGCGCGCATTCTGGTATTAACCGTTCAGGAGTGCGAGCCTTATCCTTCGCGGGTGTTAGAGGCGGGAGCTAAAGGTTATCTGACAAAACGTTGTGCACCGGAAGAGTTGATCGAAGCCGTACGCCTGGTCAGCGAAGGCAAACAATTTGTCGCGCCGCATATTCAGTCAGAACTAGACCAGAAAGAGCCGTCAAAACTTGAGCTGCTGACCAAGCGTGAGCTCCAGGTCTTTACCGAGCTGGCCGGAGGCGCCAGCGTTTCACAGATTGCCGATGCCATGTTTATCAGTCAAAAGACCGTGCACGCTCACCGCGCCAATATTCTTGGCAAACTCGAGGTGAAACGGACGGCCGATTTGATACATCTTGCAATCCGTCATGGCATGGTCGACGCCTGAAATCTCCGGGAATGGCCTTAGATCAGACCGCTGATCCAAGGTGTTGCTTGACCCAAAGCTGGCGCCGGAAAGGGTATGCTCACTGCCGGAGAGGGCGCGCAGGTCGGAACCGTCGCTGAATCCGGATTCTGGATTCTAGAATCTAGATAATAAGCTATAAACCGAGCACCCGCTCGATGACACGGACCAGTTCAGCCGATTTTTTCGGATCAGATGCGTCAGGGTGTGGTGACGAAAACTGTTGCTTATCGTTATCGAAGTATTGCCCTGAGGCTGAAGAGAATTTTTCTGACAGGGCCGCCTCGACCAGCACCTCTGCACCGATCTTTAGGTCGTTTCCGGCCACACCAAAACCTTCCTTGACCATTTTACTCGCCAATAGAGACCCTGGATTCACTGCGATTATGCACGGCCCGGTTGCTTTCAGCGCCAGGGCAAGGTGTCGTGACCATTGGGTCAGAGCCAGCTTGCTCTGTGCGTACGCCGCGAAGTCATCGTTCAGTCTGACCTGACCCGTTAATGCGGCAGTATCCACCGGTGATTGTGCGGCAGAAGACAAGTTGATCACGCGGCTTTTGGCGTCGAGCAACGGCCGCAGCCGCTGGGTCAAAAGATAGGGTGCCAGCGTGTTAACCATAAACCGGATATCCAGCCCCTCTGCAGTGATGGGGTCTGGCGTGCGAAAAATGCCGGCATTGTTGATCAGTACATCCAGGGAGCTGTGGTTGGCAATCACTGCCTGAGCGAGGGATTCTACCTCTGAGCGGCGTGAAAGGTCTGCAGTATAGCTGTCGATCGTTGCAGCCCCAGGCAGCTCGGAAAGCAGTCGTACTGTCTTTGCCAGCTTGTCCGGATTGCGTCCATGCAAGAGGACGCTGTGGCCCTGTGCAACCAGGATTTTTGCTGTTTCCAGCCCAATTCCATCGGTAGAACCGGTGATCAGAATTTTTTTCTGCATGCTGGTCTCTCCTGTGTCTTTTAGGTTAAATCTAAATAATCTGCGCCTTCGACAACAAAGTTCAGGCTCACTGAGCCGCCGTAAGTGCGCTGAGAGAGCAAGCGTCTCCAGGCTGACCTATAAATGCCAGCGCCGGGGCATACTAAGATGCCCCGCAGAATTTGAATGCTTGATAACTGTCTTAAGTCTCTGATTGGGGACGCCTGGAAATGCACGCCGCTTGTCGTTAAATCTCAACAACGACCTTGCCGATCGCCTGACCGCTTGTTAGTCGGACATAGGCTTTACCCACGTCAGTCAGATTGAACCGTGTTTCATCCAGCAAGGGCCGTAGTCCGCCTTCTTCAGCTATTTTGCTGAGCTTGGCAAGAATGGATCCGTGCTCCCCGCGCCTGTGATTGTAGAGCATGGGAATCAGCATAAAGACAACATGCAGCGACAAGCCCTTAAAGTGGGCCGTGCTAAGATCAAGTTCCACCAAGGCCACGGTCGTCGCTACGTTGCCATTCAGCGCAGCTGCTTCGAAAGAGTTGGTCATATTGACCCCGCCAACCGAATCGAACACAACATCGAACCCGGCGCCGTCAGTGTGGCGCGCCACGTAATCGGCGACTGACTCGGTCCGGTAATCGATATAAGTGGCGCCATAGCTTTCGACAATATCCCGCTGTTTGTCGCCGGACGCGGTTGCGTAAACGTTGGCACCCAGGTATTTGGCCAATTGCACCGCCACATGACCCACACCGCCGGTGCCGCCGTGAACCAGTACATTTTTTCCGCTGCTCGTGTTGGCCCGTTGCAGCCCCTCGTAGGCGGTTATGCCCACCAAAGGCAAGGCGGCCGCTTCGCGCATGGACAGATTCCTGGGTTTGTGGGCGACCAGATTGGCGTCTGCGAGCATGTATTCGGCCAATGTGCCCTGAAGGTCAGCGAGTCCGCCGGCGCAACCGTAGACCTCGTCGCCGGGGGAGAATTGAGTGACACCTTCGCCTACCGTCACAATAGTGCCGGCAAAGTCCATTCCCAGTACCGCGGGCAGATCGGGGGACAGCGGTAGATCTTTGCCCATCTGGTGGATCATGGTATCCACCGTGTTGACACTGGTCGCGGCGACCTTGACCAGAATGTGTCCTGCTTTGACGGCAGGCTGGGGCAGGTCGGACAACTGGAATGCAGCATCGGCACCGTAAGCGTTAAGGGTCATGGCTTTCATCGGATCTCTCCTGGAGTGTGTTTGGCTTTTCCCTAAGATAGCTTGTTGAGATCAGATAAAAACCGGGGTAAATGGGAAATCAGTTTTCGTATTCTAAAGGGAATAATGCCGTAGCTTATCTTTCCCACAGGGGTGGGTCGCCGATTTTTTCTAGCAGAAAGTCGATCAGGACGCGCACTTTTACCGTCAGTACGTTCGACTTCGGATAGACCAGCCAGATAGCGGACTGATCTTCTACTTCATAGCCGGGCAAGACCCGCACCAGCGTTCCTTCCCGAATCTCTTTATAAACGCTCCAATAGGCGTTCATTGAGATGCCGACGCCTGCTTTACAGGCCACGCGCATGCTGGCTCCGTCATCACAGACCACTCGACTGCGCGCGCCGGGCGGCGGAAAAGTGTACAAGCGGCCATTATCATGGGATGTTAACTTGCGCGCAGGACCGTGCATAAAAAGCAATAGTTGGTGATCGGCCAGATCTTCCGGAGTCTCGGGAGTGCCGTGGCGCTGAAGATAATCGGGTGAGGCGCAGAGAATGCGCTGATCATCTGCCAGCTTTCTTGCCCGCAGATTGCTGTCCGCAATGGCATAGTTTCGCAGCGCCAGATCAAACCCGCCCTCAATCAGGTTCGTCTGGGTATCGGAGAGCTTCAGCTCGAGATTGACGCCAGGATGGCGTTG
>JBFGYY010000303.1:0-4577 GCA_041587095.1 Motiliproteus sp.
CGATATACAGAGCAAAGGATGCTCCGATAAAGGCAAAGTTCAGTATGTCTTGACCCGTCATATTAACGCCGTCCTATTTGTTATTGTTATTCATGCACATCGTATTTTTCATCGAGCTTGTTCATGCTTATGGCATAAGCAACGATCAAGCCGCAAAAGATGAAAATAGATCCCTGCTGAGCAAACCAGAATCCCAACTGGAACCCGAAGAATGGAATTGAATTTAACTGTTCGATGAACAAGATTCCGCAGCCATAAGAGACCACGAACCAGACCGCCAGATATGAGAGAATAGTTCGAATATTCTCTTTCCAGTAAGCCTGAGCTTTTTCAGGAGTGAGGCTCATAGCACCTTCCTTCATGTTGTTGTTATTAGAAATTCATAAAATTACACGATGCGAATTTAGCAAACCCCGCGCAGGAACAAACCTCAACTTTAGTCTGAAGCAAATAAAACCCTCGTTCCAAAAAAGTTAAACAACGCAAAAGAAGCATAAAAAACAACGAACTAACAACCTTTTAAGCAACTTCGCCTGCTGAAAAAACCGCTTCTAGACAATGGTATTAGACTCGCAGTCTTTCAGACTTTGGTATGATCAAATTCTTTTGTTCCCGAGGCTCCCGGACCTCACCCACCTACAGGAAAGGTTATGCTCGAAGGCTGGTTTATCATTGCTGTGTCACTAACCTATGTCGGGATTCTTTTCGCCATTGCCTACTACGGCGATAACCACGCCCGCGAGCTGCTGAATTCCCGCACCCGCCCTCTGGTCTACAGCCTGTCGCTTGCGGTTTATGCCACGTCCTGGACTTTTTACGGTGCCGTAGGCCGCGCCTCGACCAGTGGCTGGGAATTTCTTGCTACCTATTTAGGCCCGATCATCACCTTTATTTTCGGCTGGCAGATATTTACCCGCATCATCCATATCAGTAAAAAACAGAACATCACCACCATTTCCGACTTCATTGCCTCCCGGTATGGCAAAAGCCAGGGTCTGGCGGTGCTGGTTACGATCATCGCCGTGCTGGGCATCGTGCCCTATATCGCTTTGCAGCTAAAAGCCGTCGCCATCAGTTACAACGCCTTGACCACCTCGGCCGGCGCTGCCGCCGCCAACGGCAGCGACACGGCGCTCTTCGTCGCACTCATCATGGCGTTATTTGCCATTTTATTTGGTACAAGGCATATCGACGCCACCGAGCATCACGAAGGCATCGTGCTGGCCATCGCATTTGAGTCCATCATCAAGCTGGCCGCATTTATCGCTGTGGGTCTCTTTGTCACCTTCGGCATCTTCGACGGCTTCGACGACCTGTTCTCCAAGGCCGCCGCAGAGCTTGCCAACAATGAAAACTTTCAGCGCGATCTGACCCAAAACAGCTTTATGACCGAAACCCTGCTCGCCGCGCTGGCCATTATCTGCCTGCCACGCCAGTTTCATGTAGCGGTGGTGGAAAATGCCGACCCGCGCGACCTGCGGACCGCACGCTGGGTCTTTCCTTTTTACCTGATTCTGGCCAGCCTGTTCGTGCTGCCTATTGCCACTGCCGGCATGCTGACCTTCCCGGACGGCAGTATCGATGCCGACACCTTTGTACTGACCCTGCCTTTAGCAGCCAACCAGAACTATCTGGCCGTGTTTGCCTTTATCGGTGGTCTGTCCGCCGCGACCAGCATGGTCATAGTCGCCACAATCACTCTGAGCACCATGGTCTGTAACGACATTGTGATGCCCATGCTGCTGCGCATCCGCTGGCTGAAGCTCTCGCAGAATAAAGACCTCGGTGCCCTGCTGCTGAAGGTGCGCCGTCTCACCATCATTAACCTGATGCTGCTGGCCTACTTTTACTACCGCATCTTTGGCGACTCGGGCAGCCTGGCCTCATTTGGCTTACTGGCGTTTGTTGCCGTTGCCCAGTTCGCTCCGGCCCTGTTTGGCGCGGTCATCTGGAAAGACGGTAACCGTCAGGGCGCTCTGGCCGGAATCAGCGCCGGCTGCCTGGTCTGGCTTTACACGCTGGTTATCCCGACCATGAGCCAGGCAGGCCTGATCCCGACCGCCATGGAAAATCTGCTCTGGGGCTCAGAGTGGATGAAACCCACCGCCCTGTTTGGTCTGCCATTGACCGACCCGTTGACTCACGGCACATTCTGGAGCTTGCTTGCCAATGTCGTCCTGTTTGGCGTGGTATCGCGCTATACCACGCCGCGCCTGATCGACCGCATACAGGCCAGCACTTACGTTGACAGCCAAAGCATCGACGGCCGCTCACCCGCCCACACACTGACCGGCACCACATCGGTCGGCGACCTGCAGCTGCTGACCGAACGCTTCCTTGGTGTCAGCCGGGCTCAGCACGCACTGACCGGTTTCTCTCTGCAGCGCGGCGAAGATCCGCCCCTTTCCGGTGACCGGGCCTCCAATGAACTGATCGACTTTACCGAGCGCCTGCTGGCCGGTGTTATCGGGGCCTCTTCGGCGCGAATTCTGATGGCGTCGACACTGCGTGGGCGCGATATGCAGCTTGGCGACGTGGTATCCATTGTCGACGAGGCTTCTCAGGTCCTCAAATTCAACCGCTCCTTACTGCAGTCCACCATTGAAAACATCAACCAGGGCGTCAGCGTTGTTGACCAGCAGCTACGTCTGGTGGCCTGGAACCGACGCTACCAGGAGTTGTTCGAGTATCCGGACGGACTGGTCTGCGTCGGCCGCAAAGCGGCGGATATCTTTCGCTACAACGCCCGTATGGGGGAATATGGCCCGGTGGATGTCGATCAGCAGGTTCAGCAACGCCTGCGTATGCTGACCTCGGGACAACCCCAGTCTTATGTGCGCTATCGCCAGGACGGCACCGTTCTGCAGGTACATGGTAACCCGATGCCCGGCGGCGGCTTCGTCAGCACCTATACCGATATCACCGAACTGAAGCGAACCGAAGAAGCGCTGCGCGAGAGCGAACAGAGCATCCGCCTCTACACCGATAACGTGCCGGTACTCATCGCTTACCTGGACAAGGACCGCCGCTACCTGTTCGTCAACAAAGCCTACGCCGAGACCTTCAAGATTCACGATCGCCACAGTATTTCCGGCACCCCCTGCTACAAGATTCTGCTGCGCGAAGACTACGAACAACGCACCCCCTATATCAGCCGGGTGCTGAAAGGCGAACGCCAGCGTTTCGAAACCGAGCTGCCGACCACCGACGGCCAAACCCGTTATGCCGATGTGACCTACATACCGCACATCGGCGAGTACGGCGATATCCTCGGCTATTTCACCCTGTATCAGGATATTACCGAGCGGCGTCAGGCCGAAATAGCCCTGCAAGAGACCAATGAAAACCTGGAGGAACGCGTTCGCGAGCGAACCCAGGCGATCTCCGCCATTAACAAAGAGTTACGCAAAGAGAACACCATACGCGCCCTGATTGAGGATGAATTACGCCAGGCTAAAAGCGATGCAGAGGCCGCCAACCTGGGCAAAACACGCTTCCTGGCGGCAGCCAGTCACGATCTGCTGCAGCCACTGAACGCGGCCCGGCTATTTGCCTCCGCCCTGGGACAGCAGGAGCTCAACAACGACGTCAAACAACTGATTCACAATCTTGACGGTTCCCTGAAGTCCGCCGAAGAGCTGCTGGTAACCCTGCTGGATATATCCAAACTCGACGCCGGAGCGCTGGAGCCTACACTGAGCGACTTTTCTATCGAAACGCTGTTTAAGAATCTCCAGGCTGAGCTCTCGGCCATCAGCCGTAACAAAGGCTTGACGCTGACCTGCGTCGCCAGCAAACAGGTGATTCGCAGCGACCAGCAACTGCTGCGCCGCGTGCTGCAGAATTTTTTGACCAACGCCATTCGCTACACCGACCAGGGGCGCATTCTGATGGGGTGCCGACGGATCCGTAAGGGGTTGCGCATCGAAGTCTGGGATACCGGTGTTGGCATTCCCGAGTCGAAACTCAAAGAGGTATTCGAAGAGTTCCGCCGTATCGACAACCCGAAACACTCCCAGGTCAAAGGCTTAGGGCTCGGGCTGGCGATTACCGAACGCATCGCCAAAATGCTCGATCACCCGTTGAACGTGCGCTCCTGGCCAGGCAAAGGCACGGTATTCAGCGTGGACGTTCCTTTTGGCGATGCCAAAGCGGTTAAAAAGACGGCACAGACCCGCAGCACCGGCGGCCGTGCCAGCAACATGCAAGGGGTCAGGGTGCTATGCATCGATAACGAGCCCAACATCCTTGAAGGCATGAGCGCTCTGTTGAAGGGCTGGGGCTGCAATGTCCAAACGGCGCTCAGCGAGCAGGAAGCCATCGAGCTGTCCAAAAGCGACAATTTCAGGCCCGCCATCATTCTGGCTGATTACCATCTGGGAGAAACCCAGACCGGCATCATGGCACTACAGGCACTGGAGGCGCACTGGCAAGCCAAAACCCCCGCCATCGTCATTACCGCCGACCGTACCGAGGCTGTCAGTGAAGAAGCGCGAGCCTTCGGCGCCCTGCTGCTGCATAAACCGATGAAACCCGCCGGGCTGCGTGCCATGATGAACACGCTGCTGAACCAGCAA
>JBFGYY010000304.1:0-4554 GCA_041587095.1 Motiliproteus sp.
GGTAGTGTGAAACCCGTAACCGGGGTATACGCTATCGGCTTTTTCGTGGCGGTTTTTGTGAAAATTCTATTGATTGCACTGGGTGTCTTGCTGGCCTTGACGGGCTGTTCGTCTATGGGGCCACAGCTCTTGACGCTGCGTGACGGCACGCAATTCATCACTTCGGGCGCGGTTGAGTTTAATCGTGCCAGTAAAATGTATGAATATGCGGACGCTAAAGGGCGTACGATTCTGCTTGAGCCGAATCTGGTGCGTAGTGTGGAGCCCTACCGTGCGCGTAAATAGACGGTGATCGCTGTTAGATCGGCGAGTGGTTGCCGGTTCGGCCGGCTTTGAGGCTTGCCGCCGGGCAGGTCCGGGTTTTGAATTGCAGTTTTGTTCTATTCATCTCAGCGCTCTTTTCTGGGTGCTAATCAGTAATTTTTTTTGTTTTTTATCAGCAGGTTGCCTGTTTTGTTTGTCACTACCCTACTTTCATCATGCAGGGCGTTAATGCACGCTTTGCTCAGGCGGCGTCCGTCTTGGCTCTGGTGGGGAAAAGTGTTATTGAAACAGTTCTCGTGTGCTATAGTGGAGCCCAGTGGTGGAAAGTGGGAAATTCTGTAGAGCGCGGCGGCAATCATGTTTAGAGGGGTTAACCCTATCAATCTCGATACCAAAGGGCGCATGGCGATGCCGATGCGTTATCGGGAGCGTATTGCCGACTGTTGCGAAGGGCAGATGGTGGCGACGATTGATACGGAAACACACTGTCTGCTTTTGTATCCGCTACCCGAATGGGAAGTGATTGAGCGCAAAATTGAGGCTCTGTCGAGCTTTCGGAAAGAAACGCGTCGTATTCAGCGTCTGTTGATTGGTCATGCAACCGATCTTGAATTGGACGGCGCCGGGCGGATGCTGCTGCCTGCGACTTTGCGCGATTATGCCGGGCTCGATAAAAAAATAGTTTTGTTAGGTCAGGGCAAGAAGTTTGAAATATGGAGTGAAGATCATTGGTTGAAAACCCGTGAGGAATATCTCGCCGATGTTGAAAGCGAGGGGCTTTTACCCGATGAGTTGCAGACTCTGTCACTGTGATGAACAAGATGGGCGCGAGTCGCCTTCAGGAGCGATGTGTGTCTGAGGTTTTTCTGCATGAAACGGTATTGCTCAACGAGGCGGTGAACAGTCTCGTTGTGGATGGCCAGGGGTGCTATATCGATGGCACATTCGGGCGCGGTGGTCACTCGCGCGTGGTCTTGTCACGCCTCGGCGCCAACGGACGCTTGTTTGGCATCGATAAGGATCCGGAAGCCGTAGCGGTAGCCCGTGAACTTGAGGCCGAAGATACCCGCTTCAAAATTATGCACGGCTCGTTTGCCGACATGGCTCAATTGGCTCAGGACCAGGGCATCGAAGGCCAGGTTGACGGGGTGTTGTTGGATCTGGGGGTGTCTTCCCCGCAGCTGGATAACGCCGAACGGGGGTTCAGTTTTCTCAAAGATGGTCCTCTGGATATGCGCATGGACCCGACCCGGGGCCAAAGTGCTGCCGAATGGATCGCGTCAGCCGACGAGAAAGAGATTGCCGATGTGCTTTATACCCTGGGTGAAGAACGTTTCTCCCGACGTATGGCCCGCGCGGTGGTTGCCGAACGGCAGGAGTCCCCCATTGTTACGACGCACCGGTTGGCTGAAATCATAAAAGAGGCCAACCCCCGCTGGGAAAAGGGCAAGCATCCTGCGACCCGCGCATTCCAGGCGATACGTATTCATATTAATGCCGAGCTTGACGACCTGATACTCTGTCTTGAGCAGGCCCTGGAGGTACTGAAGGTGGGCGGTCGTCTGGTCGTTATCAGCTTTCATTCGCTGGAAGACCGTATTGTTAAGCGCTTCATCCGGGATCACGTACGTGGCGAGCAGATACCGCACGGCTTGCCCGTCCCTCAGGCTATGTTGAATCAGCGTCTGAAATCTTTGGGGAAGCCGGTCAAGGCCGGTACCGATGAAGTAGGACTGAATGTACGTTCCCGCAGCGCCATTATGCGGGTTGCAGAGAAGCTGGCCTGACTATGCCTGAATCAGCAGTCGCACAGAATGTGTCGCCCGATACACCCTGGGGAGGGTATGTCTGGGTTGTGCTGCTGGTACTGGCTGTTGTTCTGTCTGCGCTGGCGGTGATCTATAACGCATACAGTTATCGGGCCTTGTTTCATGAACAGCAGGTTTTGCAACAGCGAAGCGATGACCTGCAGGTTGAGTGGGGGCAGTTGTTGCTGGAACAGAGCGCACTGGCGTCTCACAGCCGGATCGAGAAAGTTGTCACAGAAAAGCTGCAGATGTATGTACCGTCACCGGATGAAATCGTAGTGGTGAGGCCGTGAGCGAAAATACAGCGCTTGAATATAAATGGCGTTTCAGACTGGTGCTGGTTGCTTTGCTGGCGCTGGCGCTGGTCATCGTCTCGCGGCTGGTGTTTCTGCACCTGTTGGATGATGGTTTTCTTAAGGGCCAGGGCGATGCCCGTAGCTTGCGTGTTGTCGAGATCCCGGCGCATCGGGGCATGATCCTGGACCGTAACGGGGAGCCGCTGGCAGTCAGTGCCCCGGTGCAGAGTATCTGGGTCAATCCCAAAGAGTTTGTTGGCGATGATCAACAGCTGCAGCAGTTGGCCAAACGGCTGGGCCTGTCGGTCAGGTCGGTGCGTAGTGATATCGACGATAATCGTGACCGCCAGTTTTTATACCTGCGCCGGCATATGACCCCGCAGGATGCCCAGGCGGTTCTGGATCTGGAGCTGCCGGGTATTTACGCGGATAAAGAATATAAGCGCTATTACCCCTCGGCCGAGGTTGCAACCCATGTCGTGGGTTTCACCAATGTTGACGGTGTTGGCCAGGAAGGTCTGGAGCTGGCTTACGATCAGTGGCTGGAAGGGGAGTCCGGAAGTAAGCGCATCCTTCAGGATCGCAAGGGGCGCTCGATCAAGGATATCCAGGCGTTAAAAACCGCCCGTGCCGGACATGATCTGCAGCTGAGTATCGATCTTCGGTTGCAGTACCTTGCGTACAGGGAGCTTAAAGCAGCGGTCCAGCAGCATAAGGCAAAATCGGGCTCGGCAGTGGTGCTTGATATCGAGACCGGTGAAGTGCTGGCGATGGTCAATCAGCCTTCCTATAACCCGAATAACCGCCTGCGTCTGCGGGTCGGCACGTTACGTAACCGCGCGACTACCGATACCTTTGAGCCGGGTTCGACGGTTAAGCCGCTGACAATTGCTGCGGCGATTTCCAGTGGCCGCTACCGGTCTGACAGTGAGATTGATACCAACCCCGGTTACCTGCGGGTTAAGAATCGCACCATTCGTGATCACCGCAATTACGGTGTCCTGGATCTGACGCATATCATCACCAAGTCGAGTAACGTGGGTGCAAGTAAGCTGGCGCTGAGCATCAATGAAGAAGCGGTGCGCAGTATGTTCTTCAATTCCGGGCTTGGCCAGGCAACCGGTGTTGGGTTCCCCGGTGAGCGGGTCGGGCGCTTGCCGCACTACGCCAAGGCGCGCGTTGTTGAGCGTGCCGCACTCTCTTACGGATACGGTCTGTCTGTGACGCCTCTGCAGCTGGCGCAAGCGTATCTGAGCATCGGTTCCGGCGGTGTACGCCGCCCCGTATCCCTGATTAAAGTTTCAGAGCAGCCCGAGGGCGACCGGATTATGCCCGAGCATGTGGCGCGATCTGTACTGGATATGATGGAACAGGTAACCGAAAAAGGGGGTACAGGAAAGCGTGCTCAGGTGCCTGCATTCCGCGTCGCGGGTAAGACCGGAACCGTGCATAAACTGGGCAGCAATGGCTATGAAGACGACCAGTATGTCGCGCTGTTTGCGGGTATCGCGCCGGTTAACAAGCCGCGCTTTGCCACCGTGGTGATTATCGATGAACCCCAGGGCGAGGAATATTACGGTGGCGAAGTGGCGGCACCGGTATTTTCGCGCATTATGGCGGGAACGTTGCGTTTGATGAATATTGCACCGGATCAGCTGCCAGCTCCCCTGGAGCAGCAGCTGGCCTGGAATTGACGGCAGAACAGGGGACGACTGACCCATGACCACCTGTAAACCGATGACGCTGGCTCAATTGCTGCCCTCCGATACGCTGGATGCGGACGTTGCGGCGCTTGAAATAGCGGGCCTGTGCAATGACAGCCGGCGTTTGCGCAGCGGTGATCTGTTTTTGGCCTGTCTGGGGGCAAGCTTCGATGGTGCAAACTTTATCGACGCGGTCGCTCAGGCCGGTGCGATAGCCGTGCTGGTGGACGCTGATCGCGCCCTCCCCGAGGCTGCTGTGCCGGTAATCCCTGTGCGGGCGTTAAGTCAGCGGGTAGCTGAACTGGCCGTACGGTTTTATGCCAACCCCTCTCAGGCATTGCATTGTATCGGCGTGACCGGAACAAACGGAAAAACCTCAACGACACACTTTATCGCCCGCGCGTTACAGCAGCTGGGCTGCCCTGCGGGTCTTATCGGCACCAACGGCAACGGCTTTCCTGATGATCTGCAGCCCGCTTCCCA
>JBFGYY010000305.1:0-4541 GCA_041587095.1 Motiliproteus sp.
GAGCCGCTGGTCTGGCACTCGTTAAAAAGCAGCTCGATAAAAGTCTGGCGCCGGTCGGCATCCAGCGACGAGGTCGGTTCATCGGCAATCACCAGCTCCGGTGCACCGATCAATGCCCGCGCTGCCGCCACTCGCTGCTGCTGGCCGACGCTGAGCTGGTGTACCGGCCGTTTGAGCAGTTGTGAATCGGCCATATCCAGATGCTCAAGCAACCTGAGCGCTTCCTGCTCGATACTGGCGGATTGAGACAACGCTCGCTGGGTCCGAAGCCTGGAAAACTGACATGGCAGCAATACATTTTCCAGCGCTGTCAGGTAGGGAATCAGGTTGAATTGCTGAAAAATCATACCAATATGATCGGCACGGAGGCGATCTCGATGCCCCCCTCTGAGCGTCGATAACGGATGCCCGAGTAATTCTATTGTGCCCTGCTGCGGCGTTAATACCCCAACCAGCAGGCTTAACAGGGTCGTTTTTCCACTACCACTAGGACCGTGAACAAAGACGGTTTGCTTCGGTTGCAGCACGAACTGTTCGATCTGAAGCGAGTGCTCACTTTGCGCATCCCAACAATAGCTCAGCCCCCCAACCCTGATTAATGGTTCTTTCACGGCAACACCTAACAAGAAGTCATAGCCACATTGCACGAAAGCCTTCTGCACTACCCGATTCAGCCGGGAAGAATCATGCCAGGCACATTTAGCGTAACGTCGAAGTTTACCTCTTTAGGCTGAGACTGATAGTGCTGATTCCACTTCGGCATGGATCCGCAGGCATTTTTGCTGGTCCGGGTACGAAAACGGCAGGCCCCCCCTTTTCATCGCCGAGTAGGTAGCGGTTGTGCGACAAGGCCCGCCGGGGCGAAAAGGAACTATCAATCACGCCGATACAGATCCCCTCTTGCGCAAACGAATAGAAAACGCGTTAATCAGATCACTAAAGTATTGAGTGATTGCAGGCTTCGCGTACCTCTGTCAGAAATGCTCGTGCGGCTGAACTCTGGTGTTGTAGCCGAGGGTACACGAGGGAAACATCAACACTCGGTAAGGCATGATCAGCCAGAACACGGACCAACTCGCCTTTCTCTATATAGGGTTCGCAGTAGATGTTGGGAATCAAAGCCATACCGAATCCCCGCAGACAGGCATCCAGCACCAGCGAGATAGTACCCGCGCTGATTTCCCAATTCACACTCACCGATTCGCCACTGGTGAACCGCCACAAGTGATTGCCGGGCTTCGCCACGATGACCGGCAGCTTCTTCAGATCGGATGGAGTCTGAGGGACAAAATACTCATCTAAAAACCGGGGGCTGGCAACAATAGAACGATGACCCGAACCCAGACGTCGCGCCAATAGTTCCGAATCCTGCAGCGCCCCCATCCGAACCGTGAAATCAATACCATCGCGAACCAGATCGACATACTCGTCGGTAATCACCAGCTCGACTTTTACTTTGGCGTATTTTTTCTTGAACTGCCAAACAAGAGGAGCAAGCAAGCTCTGACCGCCCAGAATGGATGCTGAGATTCGCAACAACCCGGTTGGTTCGGAACGCAGGCTAGTGATATCTGCCACTGCTGATTCGGCGTCATGAATCAGATCACGAACCCGATCATAGTGCTGTTTGCCAATATCGGTTAGAGAAATAAACCGTGTCGAGCGCCGAAATAAGTTAGCGCCTATCCAAAGCTCATAAGCTGCAAGCCGACGGCTTACCGTGGATTTGGTCAAGCCCAACCTCTGCGCAGCACCGGTTATTGTCCCGGAGTCGGCAATTGCCACGAAGACCCTCATCCCTTCGAAGTCCATTTTTATCCCATTTACGCAACAATACTGTATCAATAATAGCTATTTAAGCGCAGATATCAAACCAATACACTGATTCTCGTTGTTAAACAGAACACATTGGAGTCAAACATGAACACCTCAAAGAAAACGATCGTCGTCGTCGGAGCAACCGGGCAGCAGGGGAATGGCGTCGTTAACGCGCTAAAGTCAAAAACCGACTTTAACGTGCGCGCCTTGACGCGCAACCCCAGCCACTACCAGGGTCAGGCCGATCAGGTTATGCAGGCAGATCTGAACGACACTGATACGCTCAAAACGGCCTTTGAAGGCGCTTATGGCGTTTTTTTGGTGACGAATTTCTGGGAGCAAGGAACCGACGAACTCGACCAAGCGAGGAACGCCATCAGCGCCGCCAAGGAAGCTGGGGTTGAGCACATCGTATGGTCGACACTTCCGGACGTAAAAGGCATCAGCAACGGACAATATGATGTCCCCCATTTTACTAACAAGTCTTCCGTCGATGAGCTAGTAACAACAGCTGAATTTAAACACCATACCTTTGTGGTCGCTGCCTTCTTTTACCAAAACTTTTTAACGACCCTGGCACCGCAAACCCAACAGGATGGGAGCACCGGATGGATGCTGCCGATTGCACGCGACAGCAAGAGTATCCATATGGCGGATATTAATGAGTTAGGGGATGCCGTGGCGGGTGCGTTTGCCAACCCGGATTTGGCAGGACGGGGCCAATACTTGCCAGTTGTAGGGGACTTATTGAGTTTTGATCAGATTCTTGCAACCTTAGAAAAACAGGGGAAGCACTACAGCTACCAGGAAGTTCCGGCCGAGCTATTTGCAACTTTCTTCAACGGTGCCGGTGAGCTGGCAGAAATGTTTGGTTATTTTCAGACGCATAGCTATTTGGGCGGCGCGTTTAGAGAGCAGGACTTTTTTCTGGAACAGCAAGTGGCGGGAAGGGTCCCGGTGCACTTTGCAGATTGGGCTGCAGAGAATCTGTAGCGGCCAGACTAATTGTCCAAAACAGGGGCATGATGCAGATGTTTGATGCACTAACATCTGCATTGTCACTCACCCGCCGCGCCCGCAACACATTGGGCCGACACCCTGTAAGGACAAATCATGCATATTCCGAAAAGATTCCAATAAACCGGCAGGGCTCAGTTGGAGGGGGTGATCCGTGATTATCCCTTCGCAACGTTAATTACCCAGACAGCCTGATACAGAGGGCGAAGCAACCCACTTGCCGGTCGCGTCGACCAAGGCGAAAGGTAAAAAGGGGCCCAATGGATACGATTCAACACCATGAACGTCAGAAAACGGCCCAACCTCAGGCCACATCAATAAAACATGTTTAAAAACGCGACGGCTGTCTCGTGATCCATGTCGCCGGGGCTGTACATAAGTGCAAACAGCCTAATACTGCGTTCAAAAGTCATTTTTTATCGGTATGACCCTCATTAAGCCTACGAGCGGGCCAATTTACTGGCTATTTATTGATCCAAACCAGTCCTTCGCCCTCCCCGCTCCCCCGCGGCTTTGATAGACTGCTTTGAGTCTCATGTTTAGCAGGGACGATCTGCCACTAACCAGAGGAAATGGATAATGTCACAGGCGCGAAAAATGCCCCATGGTCGAGTAATTCTGAGTTGTGCACTATCCGGCATTTTGCTGAGTGGCTGTCTCCCGCCTAAGACCCAGTCCATTAAGGCCGACACTGCGAAGGTGAGTCGTTCAACCGCCACCACAGCGTCGACCACTCCCGCCAAAGACGAAGATTCAGAGCGTCAGGCCGCCGCGCAACAGATTCAGTCGCTGATGCAGATGGTTGAGGCCCGCTTCGCCGAAGCCGAAGAGATCAATCTGGCGTTTTATTCGCCGCAGAATTTCCAGCGCGCGGCAATCGAAATCAAATTATTGCAGGACCTCTATAAAGAGTACGACCCGAAGGCAACCGGTTTCCTGGGATTTGGCGGCGCTAAATCAGCCGAAGCCGATCTTAATGAACAGGCGAGCAAAACACTGGGCTTGATCGATAAAGCCCTGCAAAACCAGGCCCTGGTCGAAACCCATCTTGAGAAGCTGATGGTGGATAAGGTTTACCTCGACCCGCTGAAAAAATACCGCTTCAAGGGTGAATATGACGCCATCACAAACGACATCAACACCTTGATTCGCAACATGGAGAGAAATGAGAAATTTGAGGGCCTGGAAGCCGAACGAGACAGAATCGGCAAAAAACTTTTTTTGCATGAAGTACATATCACCAAGGCCGCAATACTCGATGGCGAAGGGTTATTAAAATCCCTGAAGCAGATCCGCTCCGAGCGGGTTCCGAAGAGCTATAAACAAGCGAAAGGTGATCTGCGCGCCCTAGAAGCCTTTATCGAACAGACGCCGCGCGATAGCGAAGGTATCGAAACACGCCGCCTGCGCGCCAGCCAATCGATCCGGCGTGCGGCCAGCATTCAAAAAGAAGTCGACTGGGTGCGGCAACAACCCGTCACGCAAACCGAACAGATCGTGCTGCGCTATCACGACAGTCTGAGCGAGTTGGCAACGGCGCGCCAGGTTGATGAGTTTATTGAGCTACCTTTCAGCGAACGTATTCAGGCGCTACAGCAGGCGTTGGCGAAACGCCAAACCGAGCAGGAACTGGAACTGTCACAGACTCTGGATGCCGACAAGCAGGCACTGCTTGACGAGAAGAAGCGCCAGGCCGTTACGGCGGC
>JBFGYY010000306.1:0-4529 GCA_041587095.1 Motiliproteus sp.
CGCATACCGCGACGTGAACGTGTTACTTTGCTCTTTTGAACAGCCATGACTTAGCAGCTCCTGAAACTAATGTTTGCCAGCCTTTAATTGGGCCAGCACGCTAAACGGATTATTTTGGTCAGCCTTCGCACTCTCCTCGACAGCCTCATCACCATAACTGGTCTTTACGACACAATCATCGTGATGCGCAATCAGAGGAAGATTCAGCAACAGCTCATCTTCGATCAACTGGTAAATATCCAGCTTCTCATCTTCAGAAATCAACAGAGGGTCGTATCGCTTCGGCAGCGCTCGCGCAGCCTCATCGCTATAAACCATACCCAATGCCAACTCAGCATTAAGATGCACCGCCACCGCTTCAAGACAGCGCTGGCACTGCATCTGAACCGTGACATCTGCCTGCCCGACCAGGTGACGAACTCTATCTTCATCAACACCGAACTGCAGACTGACATCAACGGCCCCCTCGCTATCGACCAGAGAGCCAACCAGCCTATCAAGCTGATTCAGCGCTACATCTCCTTCGAGAGTGACGCCATTCTCGGCCGACCGCCGAGGTTCAATTCTATTTGGTAAAGGGGCCTTCGACATAAGCGCGCAATAATAGGGAGCAATCCCAAATCTGTAAAGAGAAACTGGTAAATAAACCCAGCATACAAGGTAATATCGTCACTGCCCGGCAATATTAGCCAACAATGAAGACATCACCACCAAAAAACGGAGTGCGATTATATCATGCAACAACTGGTTCTGGCTTCTACTTCTCCCTTCAGGCGCGAATTATTAGCAAAACTCGGCCTGCCGTTTGATACGGCTGCACCAAACACCGATGAATCCCCCTTCTGCAACGAAACCGCTCACGATCTGGTTGCACGCCTGTCAGAGGACAAGGCTGCCTCTTTATCAGCCCGCTTCCCCAACGCGCTTATCATCGGCTCTGACCAGGTAGCCGTTCTGAATGGGCAGATCATCGGCAAGCCTCACACCTCAGAAAACGCGGCAAAGCAGCTGCAAGCAAGCAGTGGGAATAAAGTTACTTTTTTAACCGGCTTATGCCTGATCAACGCCAGAACCAATCACAGACAACATGCGGTTGAGGTTTTTCATGTGCATTTTCGACATCTGAATAACACACAAATAGATCGCTACATTGAGCGCGAACAACCTCTGAACTGCGCCGGCAGTTTTAAATCGGAAGGGCTTGGCATTACGCTTTTCAGCCGGCTCGAAGGCGACGATCCCAACAGCCTGATTGGCTTACCACTTATTCGACTAACCAGCTTTCTCAACAACGAAGGGATAGCGATCCCTTGAATGCAGGCACGATCGACCGAGGCTTTACAAAGGAAGGAAGGAAGGAAGCCCCCTCCTTCCTGCACTTTTTAACGCATAGGCGCGGCGGATATACCAAGTTCTACCGACAGCGTTCGGGCAAAGCTGGTAGCAAAACGCTCGACCAAACGCTCTACGGCGCTAAGATCCGGCGTATAGTTAACCATGTGCGCCTCGCCAACGATTTCGCGAGCGACATAGGACGCACTACCGAGCCCATCGACAAGCCCCATTTCAAGCGCCTGCTCTCCGGTCCAAATCAAGCCACTGAACAATCCCGGCTCCACCTTAAGACGATCCCCTCGACCTTTTTTGACCTGCTCGATGAACTGCATATGCGTGGTGTTGAGTACCCCTTTCCAAAACACCGCTTCACTTTCATTTAACGGCTGAAAAGGATCAAGAAACGCCTTATGCTCGCCCGCTGCCAGCACGCGACGCTCAACACCCAGCTTCTTCAAGAGATCGACAAAACCAAAGCTGGAGGAAATAACACCTATAGAGCCAACAAGACTGGCTTTATCCGCATAAATTTCATCCGCGGCAGCGGCGATATAGTAACCACCTGATGCGCCTAAATCAGCGATCACACTATAAACCTTGATATCGGCATGCAAACTTTTCAGCCTGACGATCTCGTCATAAACGTACCCTGCTTGCACCGGGCTTCCGCCCGGACTGTTAATTCTGAGCAAAACAGCCTTGGTACCCTTGTCGTCAAAAGCTTTGCGCAACGCGCCGACTAACGCATCGGCATTAGCCTCCTCGCCGTCAGCAATGGTCCCCTTAATATCGATGACCGCAGTATGGGGCACTGATTTAGCGACACCATCCGACCACCATTCACCGGCCGCAAAAATACCCAGCAAAGCGAAAAGATACAGAAACGTTAAGCTTTTGAAGAAAATCCCCCAGCGACGGCTGCGACGCTGTTCTGCGCCCAGCCCCATCACCAGCTTTTCTATCAATTTCCATTCGCGTTTTTCGGATTCTGTATCGGTTTTTTCCGGTTTACTAATCACCGATTCCGACTTGACGTCCGACTCTTTCCACAAATCTTCGTTCACGCATTACCTCGTTTTATAGTACCGCTCTTCAATCGACTTGCTTTGTTTCTCTGTCAGGGCTCAACCAGTCGTGAAGCTCAGCAAAGGAGTCAACCAACCTGACTGGCCTGTGCTGCAGCAGCCGATCGGGGGAGTGCACCCCATAAGTCACACCCACCGCTGGCATGGTTATATTGCATGCCATCGCCAAATCGTACTCTGTATCACCGACCATCAAAACTCTGGATGGTTCATAACCGCTTTCATCCAGGATCTCCTGAAGCATCTGCGGATGAGGCTTAGAGCGGGTCTCATCCGCACAACGACTACACACAAAGAACTCACCAAGATCAAATTCATCCATAGCACGATCCAAGCCCCGACGACTCTTGCCGGTTGCAACAGCCAGCTCGAAGCCCTGTTCTTGCAGAGAAGCCAAGCCGTCCCTTACACCGGGAAATAGCGCGCTCGACGCCGGACCCGCCTGCACAAACTGCTCGGAGTACTCCCGGCGCATACGTTCTATGCCCTCGGAGCCTAATTCGGGATACAGTTTCTGTAACGCCTCAGGCAAACCCAGCCCGATAATATCCCTTACCGCCTCATCGGACAGCCGTACCAGTCCTTGCTTTTCACAAGCCCGATGCATACTGGTAACAATTTTTTCCACGGAATCCACCAAGGTGCCATCCCAGTCGAACACCAATAAAGAATACAATCCGACCCCCTTTATGCTTTGGTCTTTAAATATGAGCGATAACGGCAAAGCCAGCTGTATTACAAGACAGACCTAGTGCGAACCACTGCTTCTTTGATCGCCGACAATAAAAGATAATAACAGCCTTAACGGCCTATAGCTGCACTTGGTTGCTCCTGCGACATACGGTAACCTACCAGCAAATTTTACTTTGCCTGATCAGGAAAAACACACCATGAGTGAATTACACGGCTACTACCTTGAAGACCTTGAAGTTGGTCAATCCGCTTCATTTGCCAAGACTGTCAGCGAATCCGATGTTTACACGTTTGCAGGCATCACTGGTGATAACAATCCGGTACACATCAATGCAGAGTTCGCCGCCACGACCCCCTTTAAAGAGCGCATCGTACACGGCATGTTCAGCGCTGGCCTGATTTCAGCCGTACTGGGTACCCGCCTGCCGGGACCAGGTGCAATTTACATTGACCAAAGCCTGAAGTTTAAAGCCCCCGTGCTCATCGGCGACACAGTCAAGGCCACGGCCACTGTGACCGAGATCGATGCCAAGCGCCGCCGCATCACCTTACAGACCACCTGTACCGTTAAAGACAAAGTAGTAGCCGATGGCGCTGCAACAATCATGGTCGACAAACGCCCCGCTTAAAAACACACAGCCAGGGGCGAAAGCCCCTGCGCTCTTTCCAGCCCCGCGAAGCAACGCTTCTGCGACGAACAAGCCCTCCGACCTTGCGACACTCAAGCGACTGCACTATCGTGAGTCAAACCGCCAGCAAGGATCGTCACTATGCTTATTTCACGTCAAAATTCCTGCCTGCTTATCGTCGATATCCAGGAAAAGCTCCACCCGGTCATCCTTGACAGCCAGAAGCTCATCGAAAACAGCCTGTGGCTTGTCGAAATAGCGCAGCAATTGAGCGTACCGGTACTGGTTAGCGAGCAATACCCTAAGGGACTGGGACATACCCATGGCGCCTTCATCGAACGGATCGAACAGCAGCACGTGATGCACAAATTACATTTTTCGTGCACCAAAGACGCGTCCTGCCTGGCACAGATTAAAAGCAGCGCCGTTCAGCAAATTATTATTGTCGGGATGGAAGCGCATGTTTGCGTGCTGCAGACCGTACTCGGACTGCTGAGCGAAGGGAAAGATGTGTTTGTGGTAGCCGATGCCGTATCATCAAGAACCGCCGAAAACAAAGCCCTTGCCTTACAGCGCATGCAACAGTGCGGAGCACATATTGTCAGCCGTGAAATGGTGGCCTACGAGTGGCTTGAAAAAGCGGGAGACGACGAGTTCCGCCAGATCAGTCGCAATTATCTCCGCTAACAGCTATCTCCGTTAAAAACTATCTCCATTAACAACCAACTCCATTAACAACCAACTCCATTAACAACCAGCTCCGCTAACAGCCATCTCGGCTAACAGC
>JBFGYY010000307.1:0-4517 GCA_041587095.1 Motiliproteus sp.
CCTGATTCGGATCGCGGTGATTGATATAGCCGGACAACAGACAGCGCCCGGAATAGGCGATACACAGCGCACCGTGCACAAACACTTCCAGCTCCATCTCCGGACAGCGCTGGCGAATCTCTTCGATCTCATCCAGCGACAACTCACGGGATAAGATGACCCGGCTGATGCCAACACTGTGCCAGAAGCGCACGGAGGCATAGTTCATCGTGCTGGCCTGCACGGACAGATGAATCGGCACATCGGGCCAGCGCTCGCGCACCATCATGATCAGTCCCGGATCAGACATGATCAAGGCATCGGGCTTCATTGCCACTACCGGGGCCATATCTTCCATGTAGGTGCGCAGTTTACTGTTATGCGGCATGATGTTACTGGCCACGTAGAGCTTACGCCCCATGCCATGCGCATATTCGATCCCTTCAGCGAGATTTTCCAGCTTGAAGTCGTTATTACGTACTCGCAGACTATAACGGGGCTGTCCCGCGTAAACAGCGTCCGCGCCGTATGCAAACGCATACTTCATATTTTTCAGCGTTCCCGCTGGGGAAAGTAATTCCGGTGTAAACATGACCGCCTCATGGGTTAATGGTGTTACGTCCTGCTGTACGTAACGGTATTTCAAATAATGCTATATAAGCGTCACCGCGCCGGGCGGGACTTTTAAACAAACCAATTTTATCCAGCAACAGATCGCCCTCGGGACCCGGTCGTGCTGCCAGAGGGGGCACGCGCTCAGAAACTCGAGCCAGCGTGATATGCGGACTGTAGACGTTGCCGGATGGCTCCGCGCCGTTATCTGTGAGAGTCAAACCAGCCGCAAGCGCCACCGAACAGAGCCTGTCGTGCAATGACAGCAATGCCGCCCTGGGCAGCGTCCGCAGCCCATAAACCCTCAATCCATTGGAAATATCTAACTCGACCAGCTCTGAACACCGAATCGAAATCGGCCGACAATCCATCAGCGCCTGCTCGGTAAGCGAGTGCAGCAACCCGACATTCAATTGCTGCCGTCCCAGAAAACATAGCGTCAGGTGATAGCTAACAGGGGAAACCCAAGACAGCCCGCCAGTCTGATCCGCATCATCAGTAATGGCCTGGAGATCTTGCCGGTAACGAACGATACCCGCTCGCTGCGCAGATGACAGCGACCAGGCAAAAAAGTACTGACTCATAGCGACAAGGCCAAGACCTACTCAAACAGTAGGGTATTGTTTCATCGCGACCTGAAATACGCAAGCACAACCTCACAGGTCGCCAGTTCATCGACAAACCTCGCAGCTGAGCGGATAAATGAATGCGTATGCCTCTTGTTACAACTTAGTTATAACTGAGCTACAACTTAGCGAGGAAGAAACGGCGTTACTGGGTTCTGCCGCCCCCCGTCAATTCGCTCTCCAACGCTAACTGAACTTTGTTCAGTCGCTCGCCAAGGCGATACACACGCTGATTAACCTCGAGGCGGAACGCATTAATCGACTCAATCTCTTTTTGATGTTCACTGACCTGACCCGCCAGCTGATCCGGCAGCTGCGGACGGCGACTCAGGCTTGCAAGCTCCTGCTGCAACTTCGTCAGCGATTGCTTCAGCGCATCCAGGCCCTCGGATGCGAGCTTATTCTGCGCCGAAAGGCCGGCCTTTTGCTCGGCCAGCCCCGTCTGCTGCTTCGCTACGCCATCCTTGACCTGTGCTAGTTGTTCCTGAAGCGCTTGCAAGCGCGTGTCTACGGCCCCCAGGGCTTCCCCCTGGCGTGCCACACTGCTCTCATGCTGCTGATTGACCGCTTTCAGCTGGTTGTCGACCGCTTCCTGGTTACCGGCTATCGATTGCAACTGCTGCCCCTGCTCGCTCAGGCGTTGCAACTGCTCCGATAGCTGCCGCTCCTGTTCATTGAGTCTCGTGCTGAGCGATTCAGCCAGACTCTCCAGCGAGCGATCCAGTTGTTCTAATTTGGGCTTATTGCGCTGGTAAGCCACGGTCCAAAGTTTGGCGATCTCGGAATCCACCTCTTTTTTACGGCTGCCATCCTGCTGAACCAACTGTTTGACTTGCCCGGCCAGGGCAGCCCCGGACTTACTGGCGTTTTCGTCCGTCGTACTAATGAGGTGTTCCAGATCCAACACCCGGTTCTGCAGCTGAGCCGACAGGGTCAGAGCGGAAGAAAGCTTGCGATCGAGTTGCAAGGCCTGTTGATAACTCCAGATGCCAAACCCGGCCACCGCGATCAGCAGCAGCATCATCATGACATACACCATCCCGTGACCGGAGCGCTCATCAACCACTACCGGCGCGGGCGCATTCATCGCCTTAAGCGTAGGGATCGGCTGGCGATCCATCTCGTCTTGAGCCGGACCCAGTGAAGGTATATCTCGGAAATCGTCGTTTTTTACCATGATTTATTACGTCAGAATCATCGGCTAATCAATTGATAACTTGCTGTCAGTCAGGATTAAGAAGGCCACGGCTCCGCCACCTCCTTAATGAGTAACTGATTAACCTTCGAGAACGGTCAAAACACGCTGCAGAGACTCGGCCGTTTCAACGCCCAGATCCGTCAGGTAGCCGCCGTCCGGCTGTGAAATCAGGCCTTTGTCGAACAGTTTTTGTGCTGCCGTTTGAACCTCAATAGCGGCATCATGATGGACTTTTAAACCTGCCTGCAATGAGTGCAGGTCGAACCGTGCCAGCAATTCCAGTTCAGAAATGCGGTCACCACCCAATGATTTGTTCATAAATTCAGCCCTTTGCCGATTAACTCATTGCCACGAAAGCGAAATAACATCTGAGATACAGCATAACGGCCAGTGCCCACCAGAACCAGTAGCGCAGGCACAAAAAAACCGGCCGGAGCCGGTTTTCTTCATAAGTCGTAACTGCGCACGCAGATCTGCGGGCAATCAGGACCTGGCATTACAGGATTACAGACGCAGTGCACCATCAACCTCAATGACACGGCCGCTGAAATAATCATTTTCCAGGATATAGGCGACGGTCTTGGCAATTTCTTCGGGCAGGCCCAGACGCTTAGCCGGGATGGACGCTGCCATCTTGTCCAATGCCTCAGGCTTCATGCTCATAACCATCTCAGTGGCGATGAATCCGGGAGCGATGGCACCGGTACGAATACCGTGGCGAGCCAGCTCTTTTGCCCAGGTCGTTGTCATGGCAACCACACCGGCCTTGGCGGCGCTGTAATTGGTCTGCCCCATGTTACCGGCGCGGGAAATACTGGAGATAGAGATGATCGCGCCTTCATTACCATTTTCAATCATACGGGTCGCGGCTTCACGCCCGCACAGGAACGGCCCGGTCAGGTTCACGTCGATAACCTGCTGCCAATGTTCCAGGGACATGCGCTTGACCACTTTGCCATCTTTGGCTTTGACGAACATGGCGTCACGGGTAATGCCCGCATTATTCACCAGACCATGAATAGCACCAAAGTCATTCATGATATTGTCAAACAGCTCAACCACGGAGGCTTCGTCAGCCACATTGGCAACGTAGGCGCGTGCTTCAACACCGGCATCCATGCATAGGCCAACGGCTTCATCGAGAGCCTGCGGGTTCAGGTCAACTAGAGCAAGCTTAACGCCTTTTTCGGCCAGATAGACCGCCATAGCGCGACCGAGTCCCTGACCGCCTCCCGTAATGACAACAACCTTATCTTTCAGGTCCATAATACAACCTCACTTGGATACCGCTTGCGCGGTGATGGCAGGGACAAGGGAAACCCCTTATGATGCACTGCAGCATATTTTATTTACATCCCGCCGTCAACCAGCCTTTTTACTCTTTACAAACCGAACAAACACTGCAGCCAGTTGATATTAATAGTGTTTTGATTTTTCCTCACATATACAAACATCCAAGTCGGATCGGTTTCGCAGTTGCTGGTGGAAAACGATACAATGGCTACTTATAGGGGGGTACTGAGATCACCTTGTTTAGCTGTATGTATCTGATATCAGCCCCCCCTTAGCGATACCCCGAATTACACCGTTAACCGGCAACTACCTACAGGTCCGATTTCATGCGTTTTCTGCTGCTTGCTTTTATCGTCATACCGTTAATTGAAATTACGCTGCTGATCAATGTCGGTTCACGTATCGGTGCCTGGTATACCGTTGGCCTGGTTCTGCTTTCTGCCTTTATAGGCGTCAATATGCTCCGCTATCAGGGCCTCTCGACCCTCGCCAAAGCCAAACAGCGTATGGATGCGGGTCAGCTGCCGGCACAGGAGATGGTTGAAGGCATCATTCTGGCTGTTGGCGGTGCCCTGCTTATTACCCCGGGCTTTTTAACAGACGCTATTGGTTTCTGCTGCCTGATTCCCGCCAGCCGGCGAGCGATCGCCCGCCAACTTCAGTCGCGCGTACAGGTTGCGGGTCACGGCCAGTTTGGCTTTCAACAGCCACCCCATGGTGCTTCCAGCGCCCGGCCAGACCCGTCAGCATTTGGCCATTCGGCCCCCAGATCTCGGCCTCGTGCCGAGTCGGGCGAGACGATCGATGGC
>JBFGYY010000308.1:0-4511 GCA_041587095.1 Motiliproteus sp.
AGCGGATAGGGCGGGGAGGGGAAATGCAAACAGGGCGGCCATGGCGCCCTGTTTGCTTAACGGATGGTGTTACTGGCCGTAGCGTTGCTTAGCGACGCGCCGGTGTGCGTGCAGTAACGGCTCCGTGTAGCCACTGGGTTGAACGGTACCTTTAAACACCAGATCGCAGGCGGCTTCGAAGGCGACGCCGTCAAAATCAGGCGCCATGGGTCGATAGAGCGGATCACCGGCATTCTGCTGATCAACAATGGCGGCCATGCGTTTCATGGTTTCCATGACTTGAGCTTCAGTGCAGATGCTATGTCGGATCCAGTTGGCGATATGCTGGCTGGAGATGCGCAGCGTTGCGCGGTCTTCCATCAGACCTACGTGGTTGATATCCGGTACCTTGGAGCAACCAACGCCCTGATCGATCCAGCGTACAACATAACCGAGGATCCCCTGAGCGTTATTATCCAATTCGTTCTGGATCTGTTCGTCAGTCAGCTTCTGGTCGCCCAGCAGCGGGATCGTCAGGATATCGTCCACACTGGCACGCTTGCGGGCTTTCAACTCTTCCTGGCGCGATGGCACACTGACCTTGTGGTAGTGCAAGGCGTGCAGTGTCGCCGCGGTCGGAGAGGGTACCCAGGCGGTGTTGGCGCCGGCCATGGGGTGGCCAATTTTGGCGTCCATCATCTCTGCCATGCGATCAGGAATGGGCCACATGCCTTTGCCGATTTGCGCCTTGCCCTGCAGTCCGCAAGCCAGGCCTAAATCAACGTTCTGATCCTCGTAGGCAAGAATCCAGGGCAGTGTCTTGAGTGTGCCTTTCGGGGCGAATGCGCCGGCTTCCATGCTGGTATGAATCTCATCGCCGGTACGGTCGAGGAAGCCTGTGTTGATAAAGACGACACGTTCTTTCGCTGCGCGTATACATTCTTTCAGGTTAACCGATGTGCGGCGCTCTTCGTCCATGATGCCGACCTTGATGGTGTTGCGACGCAACCCCAAAGCGTCTTCCACCCGTGTAAAGAGTTCGCAGGTGAAAGCAACCTCTTCAGGGCCGTGCATTTTTGGTTTTACGATGTTGATGCTGGCAGCGCTGGAGTTCCGGAACGGGCTGTTGCTTCGCAGGTCATGAATGGCAATCAGCGAACTGATCATGGCGTCCATGATTCCTTCGGGGATTTCATTGCCTTCTTTATCGAGAATCGCAGGGTTGGTCATCAGGTGGCCGACATTGCGAATGAACAGCATGGAGCGCCCTTTGAGCTTGAGATTGCTGCCGGTCGGGGTTGTATACTCGCGATCGGGGTTCAGGCTCCGTACGATTGTTTTGCCGCCTTTGTGCAGGTTTTCCTGGAGGTTGCCCTGCATCAGGCCTAACCAGTTGCGATAGGCCAGTGCCTTATCGTCCGCATCGACAGCAGCGACCGAGTCTTCGCAGTCCATGATGGTTGTTAATGCCGCTTCGACCACCACATCCTTGACCCCTGCCGGGTCTGTCTTGCCGATGAAGTGATTGCGGTCGATCTGCAATTCGATATGCAGGTTGTTGTGTTTAAAGAGCAGGCAGTCCGGCGCATCCGTGCTGCCCTGGTATCCGACCAGTTGAGCGTTGTCTGCCAAACCGGTGGTCTGGCCATTATTGAGTGATACCTGAACGGTACCAGCTTCAATACGGTATTGCGTCGCGTCGGTATGAGAACCGCTGGCAAGGGGTGCCGCTTCATCGAGGAATTTGCGGGCGTAAGCAACAACCAGCGCGCCCCTGACGGGATTAAACGCCGTGCCTATCTCTGCACCGTTAGTTTCTGGTAACACGTCGTTGCCATATAAGGCGTCATACAGACTGCCCCAGCGGGCATTCGCCGCGTTGAGCGCAAAGCGTGCGTTCATGATGGGTACAACAAGCTGGGGGCCGGCCTGATCGGCAATCTCGGGCTCAACACTACTGGTACTGATCTGGAAGTCGTCACCTTCGGGTACCAGATAACCGATCTCTTGCAGAAATGACTTATAGGCTGAAAAATCACCCTGGCCATGCTCGCGGTGCCACGCATCGATTTTGGCTTGCAGGTCGTCACGTTTGGCCAGTAACGCTCTGTTCTTGGGTGTCAGGTCGGAGAGGATGGACTCGAAGGCGGACCAGAAATGGTCCGCGTTAACGCCGGTACCGGGGATAACGTCATTATTAATCAGGTCGTGGAGAACCGTGGCGATTTGAAGGCCGCCGATCTGAGTACGTTCGGTCATACTTTTCTGCCTTATAACTGCGCAGGTCGGTAGTCTGTGTTACCGGCCTGCATTCCTGTGTCAGTTCCCGTTTTGGGGTTGCGGTTATCATAAAACGGGGGCCAATGATTTATCTAGTTTATCGCTTCTATGCTCGGTATTTGCTTGGTGAATGTTTGTTCCGGTCTTAGTGCTCCTTTTTTTGTGCGGCTGTTTGTTCTGCAGCGACCTCGGTGATGAGTGCCCGTAACCACTGATGAGCTGAGTTGTGCTGAAGAAGCGGGCTCCAGGCCATTTTAAGTTCAAATGGGAGGATATCGAAAGGCGGGTTACGTATGACCACGGCAGAATTTTTTTGCTGCAGGTTGGCTGCTCGAGTCGGTAAGGTGACAATCAGGTCTTTCTGTTCGGCGAGGAGCATCGCCGCCTGATAGTGACGGGTAAAGACGGTGATATTGCGTTTCTTTCCCAGACGATTCAGGGCTTCATCGACCCAGCCTAAACGTTGAACGTCGTGGGGATTGATGCCGACGCCGACGCCCCAGCCTGTTTTGCTGACCCAGACATGACGGCCTTGCAGGTACGTGTCCAGATTGAAATGGTTGGCGATGGGATTTTCGCGGCTGAGCAGGCAGGAAAAACTGTCCCGCCATACTGTCTTCTGGTGAAAGGATTGTGGCATCGAATCAAAACGATTAATAACCATATCGACTTTACCCTGCTCGACGTCCAGAAAGCTGACGTCGCTGGGAGTCATGATATCCAGCGTTGTGTTAGGCGCCTCGTCACGCATACGGCGCAGAACATGGGGTAAGAGCGTGGATTCGGCATAGTCACTGGCCATAACCCGAAAAACCCGGTCAGAATGCCTGGCATCAAAAGAGTGTTGCGGCTGGATTGCACGCTCAAGCTGCGAAAGAGCCTCGCGTACCACAGGCTGCATCTCCAGAGCCCGTTCAGTCGGGGTCATGCCTTCACTGGTCCTGACCAGAATAGGGTCCTCAAACAGATCTCTGAGTCGGCGTAGCCCATTACTCATCGCCGGTTGGCTCAATCCCAACTGGTTTGCAGCGCGGGTAACATTTCGTTCGCGCAGTAGTACGTCGAGGTACACAAGGAGATTAAGATCGATGCGATCAATATTCATACAGTTGATACCGGGCATTGCGTGGGTGAATTAGCCAAAGTATTTCAGTCTCGGTATGCTCTGTCTATCGTGTATTAAGAATTATGTTGTGAGAAAGAGGCGTTCTGACAATAATTTGCGTGGTTTCTGTTCATTATTATCAGCCTCTTCTTAAGCCTGAATTTTTCGTATGTTGCTGCGCTTACGCAACAGTGTGGTGATTTTGAGTATTTAGGATCGTAACCACTTCCCCCCTCAGTAGCAGCTACCTTCCTGCTACCGGCGATAAAAGTAGTGCGCCGATTTTTGCCCCGCTTGCGGGGCTTTTTATTGTTTGTTACCAGTATATTGTTTGTTTCAGCTCTTATGCCGGTCTGCCCGCTTTAAGGATCGAGCCGAAGCTGACATATTCGCCGCCGCCAAGGCGTCCCAGCGGGTCGAGCAGGTCTGCATTGACTTTTAAACGTCCTTTGTTGTCCTGACTGATAATGGTGTCGTCAATGTAGATGCTGGTGACCTCTCCGATCACGAGGGCTTGCGGAAGGTTGCCCACGGCTTGTATTTCATAGCATTGGCAAGCATAAGCAATGCGGCAATCTCGCAGGCGAGGTATTCTGGAGCCGGTCATCGGTACCGTCTCTAAACCCAGTTGCGTCACTTCTGAAACACCGGCAGGCAGTGTTGCTGAGCTCTGGTTCATGGGCTCGAGCATCTCTCTGTGCGGGATATGGATCACATAGTCTTTTCTGTCGCGGATATTGACCAGTGTGTCCTTGTCGCTGCCATCGGGTTTCTTGCCGATTGACAGCATGACCAGAGGCGGATTGCTGCAGATGGCGTTGAAGTAGCTGAACGGGGCCAGATTCAAACCACTATCACTGTTTTCTGACAGCACCCAGGCGATGGGGCGTGGTACAAGCGTCTGGATCATTGTGAAATAGACCTGCTCGGGTTTGAGCTGAGAAAGTTCGATATCCATGGCGTTGTTCCAATCTGTAGGTTAAGAATCAATGGGAATTAATCGCGAGCGTCGTGTGACTCATTCTGTTTTTTTGTTGTCTTCGGTTTACTGAACCACTGTGTATATAGCGGCATTATTCACTTTTGTTGCTCGATATCCAATGCCTGCTATGCTTATCCGAGTACACAACATGGTTTTATTCAGGGG
>JBFGYY010000309.1:0-4508 GCA_041587095.1 Motiliproteus sp.
GCCAGGGCCACCGCTTCGGGATCACCGGTAATCACCTGCAGATAACCCGTTGCGGCCTGACCCAATGTCTGTCCGATAAACTCAACCACGCTTTCAAAATACTCTCTGGCAGAGGCCGGTCCTGTCAGAATCAGTGGAAACGGAATCTCCTGATTACGCTTATCCAGCAAAACCCCCAGCATATACAGAATCTCTTCTGCGGTACCCGCTCCGCCGGGGAACACCACCACACCGTGTCCCAGACGCACAAAGGCCTCCAGGCGCTTTTCAATATCAGGCATGATGATTAGCTCATTCACGATGGGATTTGGCGACTCAGCCGCAATGATGCCCGGCTCGGAGATACCCACGTAACGCCCGTTATGAATGCGCTGTTTTGCATGCGCTATAGTCGCCCCTTTCATCGGTCCTTTCATCGCCCCGGGGCCACAACCGGTGCAAATATCGAAGCCCCGTAACCCCAATTGATAGCCGACCTCCTTGGTATAGGCGTACTCCTCCCTGCCGATGGAGTGCCCTCCCCAGCACACGACCAAATTGGGTTTGATACGCGGTGTAATCGCACTGGCATGGCGAAGGATATGAAACACTTCGTTGGTGATGGCGTCGCCGGCCGAGAGCCCGCTGTCTGTCAGGTCGAGCTCATCGCCGACATAAAGGATATCTCTGAGAATCGAGAAAAGATTTTCGCGGATACCCGCAATAATTACACCATCCACAAATGCGCTTGCCGGTGCATTCAGCAGTTCCAGCTGTATGCCGCGGTGCTTCTGACTGATACGAATATCAAAATCTTTATAAAGCTCCATCACTTCACGGCTGTCATCCAGCTCACTGCCGCAGTTCAGAACAGCCAGCGCACACTTGCGAAACAAGGCGTACAGGCCACCATTGTTTTGATCTTGCAACTTAGATATTTCGTACATTGAGAGCGTATCAAGATGCTCTACCGGCGTAACACTGGCACTAACAGGTTTCATATCATTCATATTGCCTAGCGTCCTGTGACGAATAATGGGGCCGCGCTCCAACTATCGACAAATAGCCTTGAGCAGCGGCAAACAACCTCAAGTATCGAGAAAAAACCTCAACAACTAACGAATAGTCCCAAGCACTAATAAAACAGCGGCTAACACGCCCAACAACCTGATGATTAATAACCGCTATCTTCTGCGCAGTCTGCCATAACGATGCGTTTACTTGCTGCGATCACACAGACAGTGCACGGTTTGACGATAGCAAAAATCAAACTACACAAATTTTATGACAGATAAGCTATTGATTACCTTAATACACGCGTCAGGAACTTATCAACATATTGCGGCACCACATCGGTTGCGGGTCCGTAGATACACTCTTCAAATTTTGAACCGATGCGCGAGCGCTCCAGATTCAACTCGACCGTATGCGCCGAGCCGGACCGGGCCAACTCTGCGAACCCGGCGGCAGGGTAAACTGCGCCGGATGTGCCGATTGAGATAAACAGATCGCAGCGCATCAGGTGCTCGCATATTCTGTCGAGTTCAACAGGAACCTCTCCAAACCAAACAATATCCGGACGCAACCGCCCCGCGACACCGCAACAGGCACAACGTTCACTGTGCAGCAGATCCCGCTTGATGACAAAACCTCTGCCGCTCACCGTGCAACGGGCACGCAATAACTCACCATGCATGTGCAGCGGATTTTGACTACCCGCCCGCTCATGGAGATCATCGATATTCTGGGTCACCAGCAAAAACTCGCCTGTAAACTGATCTTGCAGCCGGGCCAGCGCAGCGTGCGCCGCATTGGGCCGTGTCGCCGGATCCAGCAACTGCCGGCGCCGCTCATTATAAAACCGATGCACCAGTTCCGGGTCACGGGAAAACCCCTCGGGGGTTGCAACATCCTCAACGCGATGGTTTTCCCAAAGGCCATCGCTGGCACGAAATGTTTTCAGGCCGGACTCGGCCGATATACCGGCTCCGGTCAATATAACAATGGAACTTATTTTGTCCGGCATGACAAATCCTGCTAGGTTTAAGAGAAAAAATAACGATAGTTGCTTGATAGAACAAAGGAAAGCCCTGCACCTTCATACTGCGCAATTGCCGCACAAGGAGTTAAACCATGCGAGCCTCCAAGCTGTACATCCTCGACACCAATGTTCTACTGCATGATCCCAACTGCCTGACCGAGTTCAAAGAACAGGATATAACCATCCCGATCACCGTCCTCGAAGAGCTGGACCGGATAAAAGACCGCAAGCAGAGCGTCGCACTGGAAGCCCGGATAGTGATTCGCGCCATCGATAACATTCTGAGCCAGGCCAAGACGCCCGAAGAGATTCTGAAGGGCGTACCTATCCCCTCACCCGCGGCCGGCAAAGAGCGCCAACTCGGTCGCCTGTCTATTTTCCCGGATCATGAACTATCGCCCAGCAAGGGTTTTCTCTCTGACAAAACCAACAACGACAACCTGATCATTAACTGCGCGCTTCATTTACAAAAAATCTATCCGGACCGACAGGTAGTACTGGTCACCAAAGATATCAACATGCGCCTCAAGGCACTGGGGGCAGGCCTTAAAAAAGTTGAAGACTACCGAACCGATCAGCTCATTACGGATATCGACCTGCTGACGCCGGGCTACCAAAAAATTGCCGGTAACTTCTGGGACCATGTCAGTGATGTAAAAACCCATCAGAAAAACGGCTTCACGTATCACCGCATCCCACGCTCAACGTTGGAAGACACCTTCATCAATGAATACCTGTATGACGATGAAGAGTTTGTCGGCCGGGTGACAGAAATCAGCGAGACCGACATTACACTCCGGGACATCAACCAGCGCTTTCTGCTGGACAAAACCTGCTGGGGCATTCACCCGCTCAGCACTCCGCAAGGCTTTGCCATGGAGGCTCTGACCGATCCCGATATCGACCTGTGCATTTTGAACGGTGCCGCGGGTTCAGGCAAAACCCTGCTGGCCCTGGCCTGCAGTCTGGAGATGGTCATAGAAGAGGGGCGCTACAATAAAATTATCGTCACAAGAAGCACGCCTCCGGTCGCTGAAGATATCGGTTTTTTGCCCGGCACCGAAGAGGAAAAGATGACCCCCTGGCTCAGCGCTATTCAGGATAACCTTGAAGCTATGCATGAAGGGGACGCTCAGCCTCAAAGCAGTATTAAATACACCATCGAGAAGGCGAATATTCAGTTCAAGTCGTTGAATTTCATCCGGGGGCGCAGCATTCAGGAAGCGATCGTCCTTATTGATGAAGCGCAGAACCTGACACCTTCGCAACTGAAAACCATACTGACCCGCTGCGGTAAAGGCACCAAGATGATCTGTTTGGGCAACCTGGCCCAGATCGATTCCAACTACCTCACACCCTTGACGTCAGGGTTGACCTATATTGTAGAGCGATTCAAGAACTACGAAGGTGCGGCGACTATCCACCTCGAAGGCGTTGTGCGCAGTCGGCTGGCTGAATTTGCCGAAAAGAATCTATAACGCCTCCCTCCACAGTCCCGGTTCATGCATACCAGGAACCGGGCTGACAGCTTTCAGGAGTCTACAATGCAAACAATGTCCGGTATCAGCTTCGAGCACCTGGTTGAACAATCGCCGGACATTATCATCCGCCTGGATAGCACGCAGCACATTCTGTATATCAACCCGGCAATAGAACTCGCCACAGGGTACAACCGTCACGACTTTCTTGGTGTTCCGCTTAAGGATGCGCCATTGTTAACAACCACCTGCCAACAGCTGCAACAGGCAGCCATCAAAGCGGCCGAACAACAAGCACAGCAAAGAGTCATTTTTTCCTTGAAAACCGCTACGGGGCTGCGCCAGTACGAAGCGCTCATTGTGCAAGAGGAGCAGAATGTCACGCATTGCAATGCCATTATCTATGCCCGGGATATCACAACCCAAATCCGCATGGAGCAGGAACTGAGCCTGGCAGCCACCACCGATTCATTGACGGGTCTGTATAACCGGCAGCAATTTATGGTGCTGGGGGGGATGGACCTCGCACGGGCCCGCCGCCATATCACGCCGCTAACCGTTATGGGTGTTGATCTCGATGGCTTCAGCACCTTTAACGCCACTTATGGCGACGCACTGGGCGACTTTATCCTGATCCAGATAGCGCGTCTGCTGGATAAAATGGTCCGCACATCCGATTTCCTGTGCCGTTTTGATTCGGATAGTTTTATGATCAGCATGACCAATACGACACTCGAAGAAGCGTTAGCCGCCGGCGAGCGGATCTGTGCGGCGGTGCGCGAACTGGCGCTGCACTGCTCAGATCTTGATCTCCCTGTCACCGCCAGTGTCTGCATCAGCCAGATGCGACTCGGCGAGGAAGACATCAACCCACTGATCGAGCGCATCGAAAGTGGCTTGCAAGCAGCATGGCACAACGGCGGTAACCGTGTTATCTGCCATCCTGATACGTTTTAATACAACTGTCCGCAGCGTGATTGACCTGCATCAACCCTGGCGTTTCACTCAAA
>JBFGYY010000310.1:0-4506 GCA_041587095.1 Motiliproteus sp.
ATTGATCGGCCCAAGGTGCTGAACGCCCTGAACTCGGACACGTTGCTGGAGATTGAGCAGGCGCTGGACTGCGTGATCAATGATGTGGATGCCCGGGTTCTGCTGGTGACCGGTGGTGGAGAGAAAGCCTTTGTGGCGGGGGCCGATATCGAGGAGATGAGCGGCTTCAGCTCCATGCAAGGTAAAGAGTTTTCCCGCAAGGGGATGCAGGTTTTTCGCAAATTTGAGCGTCTGCAGGTGCCGGTTATCGCCCTGGTAAATGGCTACGCGCTGGGTGGGGGATGTGAGCTGGCGATGAGCTGCGACTTCATTCTCGCCAGTGACAGCGCTCAGTTCGGCCAGCCCGAGGTCAGCCTGGGACTGACGCCGGGCTTTGGCGGTACTCAGCGTCTTACCCGGTTGGTGGGACGGGCGATGGCGATGGAGTTACTGGTTTCCGGGCGAACCATCAGCGCCGGGGAAGCGATGCGTATCGGCTTGGTTAATCACGTTTATCCACAGGCGCAGCTGTACAGTGAAGCCATGGCATTGGTCGGCAAGATAAGCCGCCAGAGCTCCAGCGCCGTGCGGCTGACCAAAGAACTGGTACAGCGCGGTCAGGACCTGGACCTGCATAACGCCTGTGCCAACGAGAGTGACCTGTTTGGCCTGAGCTTCTCTACCCGTGATTGCCAGGAAGGGATTGGCGCTTTCCTGGCACACCGTAAACCGGCATTTCAGGGGGAGTAGCTGCCCGTATGCGCGGCGGAGCTTGCGGGAAGCCGGCAGAGCGGACTGGCAGCGACCTGATTGTAGTTTGTTGGTCGTTTTTGGCGCTGATCGGTTACACTATTGACCAGATTGCATTGGCCTGGCGATAACGGTTGACTCAGGCTTGAGTCAATCAATTAATCCTGGGTTAATGGCGCAAACTTTACCCCTGACCTGTTCCCGCCTCGTCGGGCCGCCGCTTTCTGACACGATGCCCGTTTGGGTTGTCGCAAGCGGCGCGCTGAACCGGAATTCAACGTCTATGCTCAGCTATCGCCACGGCTTTCACGCCGGTAACCACGCCGATGTTATCAAACATCTGGTTCAAGTCCGTATCCTTCATCATCTTCTGAAAAAAAATAAGCCCTTTCTGTATCTGGATACCCATGCCGGCGGCGGCGGTTATTCGCTTACCGACGGCAAAGCGGCCAAGACCGGCGAATACCTTGAGGGCATTGCCCGCATCTGGCGCGCGGCGGACCGCCCCGCACCGCTGCAGGCTTATCTGGAGCAGGTGCAGGCATTCTGCGCTAATACCCTGACCCGCTATCCCGGTTCGCCGGCACTGGCCAGCCAGATGCTGCGCCGTGAGGATCGGATGGTCCTGCATGAGCTGCATCGATCCGAGCTGGAGTCTCTGCAACGTATGTTTGGCAAGAATCGCCGCGTTCGGGTGCTGGCCGAAAATGGCTTTGTCGGTTGTGTCGCTGCGATGCCGCCACCGGAGCGGCGCGGCTTGGTATTGATTGACCCACCGTATGAGATCAAGAGCGATTATGATCAGGTGGTCGATATGCTGGTGAAAGCCCACCGGCGTTTTTCCACCGGCGTCTATGCCTTATGGTTCCCGGTAGTGGATCGTCAACGGATCGATCAGCTCGAGAAGGCGTTAAAGCGCTCGGGGATAGCGTCTATCGACCTTTATGAACTCGCGGTACGTCCCGATAGTGACGAGCGGGGTATGAATGCGAGCGGTATGGTGGTGATCAATCCGCCTTGGGGGCTGCGTGCGGAGATGGAAACCTGCCTGCCCTGGCTGGCCAAAGAGCTGGGTGATAGCGGGCAGGGGAGTTATCGGGTGGTGGAGCTGGCTGCTGAACGTTAAACAGGCTATGGGCGGCAGGCTGCAGGCCGTGGGCTTCCTGCCGGCGCAGGGGTAAAAAATATCACGCGCCAATTTGACGCTCGCATCAGTCCGACGTCCGGGGATCGGCCAGTTGTTTGATCTCTTCGATCAGGCGCTTCTGAATGGTCGCCAGCCGCTCGCTGCGGGTGGTCGGGTCGGGCAGCGGCCGGCACTGGTGCATGGTTTGCAAGCCGATACGGGCGGTGATCAGTCCGGCCCCCAGCCCTTGACCGAAACGGACCGATAACGTTGACGTCAGGGAGCTGCCGAGTAGGGTGCTGCTGGCATCGATGGTCATCTCGCTGATCCCGGCAAAGGCGATATTGCCAAGTACCTGTTTAATCAGTTTCCATTGCGCAGGCAGGCCGGGGGCGATACCGTAGATAGCGGCAACCTCATTTAACAGCCGCAGATTACGCCAGCCGACCAGCAGCATGTCGAATGTCGCGTAGGGGCTGACGCCCACCAGCACTGCTGCTTCCAGACTGTGGCGGCTAACGCAGTTGTAAGCCTGAGCATCGGCGTCTGTTAACGCCCGTTGGGCGATAAAGCGTATGATTTCCCCGTCGTTATACACCGAATCGACCTCGTGGATCGCTTGATTCAACGGAGCTGCCAGGGCGGTCTGATGGTAGTGCTGTTGCAGCTCTTGCAGATACGGCGCCGCAGCGCCCTGGCCAGACTTGCCTTGCAGCGCATGGCCCCTGTCGCGCAGGTCGTGCGCTTTGGCCAGTTGGCGCAAGCCTGACAGGCTTTTCCTGACCCACCAGACACCCGCCGCCACCGTGCCGGCGCTCAGAGTCGAGACAATAGCGCCCAATAACGCATGCTGCTCAAAGCTCCAGTCCAGCAAGCGATACAGTTCGACGCAAACCCCTAAGGTCAGAAGCGAACTAAGGCCGAAGGCAAACAGTTTTGCCGCGCTTAATCCGCGCCGGGGGCGATTGGGCGTTGCAGGAACCGACGTTGCTTCTGTAACGGGCTCCTGTACGGCGTCCATTGGCAGTTCGCGGGCCGGGGGCGCATTGGATGTCTGCGGCTCGGTGCTGACTAATTGTTCCTGCGTTATAAATACCGGTTCCTGCCAGGCGGGTTTGTCAGTCATAGGTCTACTCATGTAACGCGTGATGCGCGGTCTATCAGCGCAGTCATTGCATCCGTTTGTTAATCAATCCGCGCCGTTGTTTCGGCGCGGTCGGATCGCGGTGATCCGGCTAAACAAATTTGTCGCCCAGCAGGTATTCCAATGCCTGATCGAGGCGAATATGCGAAGACGCCTTGCCCTGGGTAAGGGCGATTCGCGGCGGGGCGAAATCGATAAACTGAAAGCGCTGCTGGTGCCAGTCGGACTCTGTTGGCAGCTGGATGGGTACTTCGCCGGGAAACAGGGCGACCGGCTCATGGCTGTTTTTACGCCAGCCGCGCAAACAGGACAGGCGCTGGCCGTCGATGACCGCTTCGGCCGCTTCGGTGCAGCGGATCGAAGCCAGTGCCAGGCTCTGAGTTTCGATCCCTTCGAAGCGGATGTCACGCCGTGCTTCGTCAATGATCAGTCCCAAAAATTGTTCCAGGTTATGGTGTTGGTTGGCGGTGACATGATCGGCTTTGGTACAGGCAAACAGCACTTTGTCGATACGTGGCTTGAACAGGCGTCGTAGCAACCCGTTTCTGCCGTATTGGAAACTGTGCAGAATCTGGGTCAGCGCACGCTGCATATCATCAAAACACTCCTGGCCTCTATTCAGGGTCTTCAGACAGTCGACCAGCACGATCTGGCGGTCGAAGCGGCTAAAGTGCTCACGGTAAAAGCGTTCAATTACGGCGGATTGGTAGGTTTCAAAGCGCGACTGCAAGACCGCGCGGTTCGAGCCCTCGATCAGGTTATGCGCCTTAGCAGATGATGCAGATGCCGGACCGGCCAGCGGGAAGAACGCCAGAAGATCGCTGTTCGCCAGCTCCCCGGGCAGAACAAAGCGCCCGGGTTGGAGCAGGCTTAAGGCGTACGGGTCCTGGCGCAAGGCCTGCAATAACTCTTTATAGGCAGTGCTCAGTATCTGGATGCCAGCCGTATCGGCCGGGGCCTCCGGATCCAGTCTGGCCAGGGCCTGTAACCAGTCTGCAGCCAGCGTGGCGCGGGGTTCGCTGGTAAACAGCGTTTGGCACTGCCGGCTCCAGTCGTCGTAGCTGCACGCTAGCAATGGCAGGTCCAGTAACCATTCACCGGGATAATCGATAATATCCAGATACAGGGTGGCGGTCTCACTGAGCATTCTGTGCAAGCGGCTGCGTGGTCGATAACGGATCGCCAGCCGTATGCTGGAGAGTGCTTCGGTCGATTCGGGCCACCGCGCTGGTTGTTCGTTCAGGCGCTGCAGTGCTTCAGCGTAAGGGAAGACAGCGCAATCGGCGGCATCGTGCGCAAGCTGGCGTACGCCCAGAATACGCCGTTCATTGCTGACGGTAAAGAACGGCAGCGCCTGACTGTCTTCACTGTGCAGCAGCTGGTGGATCAGGGCGCTGATAAACACCGTTTTACCGCTGCGACTCAGGCCAGTCACTGCTAGGCGGACGTGGCGATCCAGACCTTGATCAACGCTCTCCCGGAGCCGTTGTTTGGCTTGGGTGATCTG
>JBFGYY010000311.1:0-4506 GCA_041587095.1 Motiliproteus sp.
ATCCAGCAACGGGTTGCCGGCGATATCTTTACGCAGGCCTTTGGCCGTTATCAGGGGCGCTTTTTGAGTAGCAGAAAGGGCAGTATTCATGCGTGGCACTCACTTCGTCGTTGCAGGGTGACAACGGCTGCGTTCAGGCTTGTCGCCAGAATTAACAGGACCAGACCGAGGGCGATACCCTGTGAGAATTCACCTTTGCTGGTTTCCAGGGCGATGGCGGTGGGAATGTTACGGGTATGGTAGAGAATATTGCCGCCTACCATCATTGAACAGCCGACCTCGGCGACAATTCGTCCGTAGGCAGCGGCGCCGGCGGCGGCAAGGCCGTAGCGAATTTCGTGCATCAGCGTAAACAGGGCGCGCAGGGGGGAGGCGCCGAGTGTTCTGGCCGTCTCCCAGATATTGCGTTCGGCAGCTTTAAATGACGCCAGACTCATGGCGACCAGCACGGGAAAAGCCAGGAGTACCTGACCGATGATCATCGCCTGATCGGTAAACAGCAGCCGCAGATCGCCCAAAGGACCGCTGCGCGAGAGCAGCAGGTACAAGAGCAGGCCGATAACAACCGTGGGCACGCTGAGCAGCGTGTTAAACAGCGAGATCAGCGCCCAGCGGCCACGAAACTCCTTGGTGCCCAGGATAAAGCCAATGGGAAAGGCCAGCGGAACGGCTATCAATATCGCGATCATCGTGGTGCGAAAAGAGACGCCGATGATGGCCCACAGCTCCCGGTCACCACTCACAAGCAGAGCTAACGCCTGATAGGTTGTTGTTGCTAACGATTCCAAGATTGCTTAACTCAGTTGGCTGATGGAATAAACAGCGGCTCGCCGTTAATGCGAAACGCCTTGATCATCTGCTGGGTTTCGGCGGAAACAAGCCAATCGCTAAAGGCTTGCGCAGCCTTATGGTTTAGGTCTGAAAAGCGCTCAGGGTTGATCTGCATAACGCTGTAGGGATTAAACAACCGCTGGTCGCCTTCGACAACGAGTTTGAGAGTGACCTTGTCCTTATAGGCTAACCAGGTGCCTCGATCCGTCAACGCGTAGCCCTGAAGTTCGTCGGCGATCTGCAGAACTTTCCCCATGCCTTGGCCGGCTTCCCGGTACCAGCTGCCGGCAGGCTCGAGCTTGGCCGCTTGCCACAGCTTGAGTTCTTTTTTATGGGTGCCGGAGTCGTCACCGCGTGAAACGAATACAGCCCGGGAACCGGCGATATTTTGCAAAGCCCGGGCCGCATCCGATTGGCCGGCAACTGCGGCCGGGTCACTGGCCGGTCCGACAATGACGAAGTCGTTATACATCACTGCGCGACGATTGTTTCCGTAGCCCTTATCCATAAACGTTTTTTCAGCGCCCGGGGCGTGGACTAACAGCAGGTCAGCATCGCCGTCGCGTCCCATGCGCAAGGCTTTTCCGGTCCCGACGGCTATTATCTGTACTTCGGTGCCGGTCTTGCGCTCGAAATCCGGCACAATTGCGTCAAGCAGACCGGAATTATAGGTGCTGGTGGTGGTGGCCAGCTTAAGGAAATCTGCGTGTGCCGCAAAGGGTAGAGATACAAGCAGCAAAAGTAGCGGTTTCAGGATCCAACCCATGTTGATAGCCCTTTTTGTTATGAACTGAACGGTTTCAGTAGTTTGTTAAGGCAATATGAATGCCAACCATAACACCTTGTGATGGTTGTGGAATAGAGGCCGAAAAGGCTAAGAAACTACGATCAAAGTACTAAGCTGTGGTTGTGTTGTCGGACAATTTGTCGCGAAGCCTTGTGTATTGTGGTCAAATTGTCCCTTTCGATGGCGATGTAAGCGCGTATGCGACCTCCGTGTGATTGACTTGTCGGTACGTAGGCGGGAGACTTGCTCGTTTTTGGATCAGGCTTCAAAAAGTGATTAGGGGATGGGATTTATCAATCTGCGCTGCACAGATTGGTAGCTTTTTTGTAGCTTTCGGATAAGAGGCCGACGGCTAATCGCCGGCTGCAGAGTGAGACCTGTTTTAAAACTATGGATGGTGCTTTTGGTAGTAACTATTTGATTAACAGTTGTGGTTGGAAAGTATGGCATCTTTGGGAAGTAACGATGTTTTAGCGAACGCTGCACCGTCAGACGCGAACCCTTCGCAAAGCGGTGCCGATACCCGGGCGTCACGACCTGCCGGCAGGCAGGCGCTTTCGGTGCTGATCGTCGATGATGAGCCGGGTATTCGTGATTTTTTAGAACGAGCGCTTGCGAAAGAATATGGGCTGGTCGAGACAGCAGGCAGTGTGGAAGAAGCGGAAGAGATCCGCTCACGTTGCCATTTTGATCTGATGATCGTCGATATCTGTTTGCCCGGCAGTTCGGGTATGGAGTGGTTGAAATCACTGCAAGGCCGCAATGGCAATGCTGACGTGATTTTTATGACCGCCTACGCCGATATGCATATCGCCATCGATGCGCTTAGAGTCGGCGCATCAGACTTTATTCTGAAGCCTTTTCGGTTAGAGCAGATGCAGGCGTCGGTGCGACGCTGCATGGAAAAACGTCTGCTGGCCCGGGAAAATTTTGTGTTGCGTCGCCAGATAGACGCTTACAGCGGTGGCAACGCCATGGTAGGTAGTAGTGCGGTCATGCAGGAAATTGCCGACCTGATTGCTCGCGTAGCCCCGACCCCGTCGGTTGTGCTGATCGAGGGTGAATCAGGAACAGGTAAAGAGCTGGTGGCAAAAGCGATACATAAGCAAAGCCGCCGCAGTGGTTCCTTTGTGCCGGTCAATTGCGGGGCCATCGCTGCTGAACTGATCGAGTCAGAACTCTTTGGTCATACGAAAGGGGCGTTTACCGGCGCGCAGCAGGCGCGTGAGGGACTGTTTGCTTTTGCCAGCGGCGGCACGCTGTTTCTGGATGAAATTGGTGAAATGCCTTTGCCGTTGCAAGCCAAATTATTGCGGGTGCTGGAAGATCGCAAAATTCGGCCCGTAGGTAGTGAGCGCGAGATCACCCTGGATGTGCGTATCATCACTGCCACGAACCGCGATCTGCAACAAGAAGTAGAGGCGGGGCGCTTTCGTGAAGATCTCTACTACCGTCTCAACGTCCTGGCGATTCGGGTTCCCTCCCTGCGTGAACGTCGCGAGGATGTCGAGCCGTTGCTGAATCATTTTTCAAAACAACTGGCTGCAGACCTCGGCTTGCCTCCGATACCGTTCAGCCACGCGGATTTTCTGGCGCTCGCCAGCTATGACTGGCCGGGGAATGTGCGTGAATTGAAGAACCTGGTGGAGCGCTGCCTGCTGCTGGGGCGTCTGCCCGGTCAGCCCACGTCGGATGGCGGCGATACGCAAGCCGAGGCCGGTGCCGGGTACGCCTGCGACTGGTCGCTGGACGCAGTCGAGAAGCATCATATCCTCAAGGTGCTGCAGGACCTGGACGGTAACAAGACTCAGGCTGCTCAGGTACTGGGAGTGGCACGTAAGACTCTCGATCGAAAACTGAATGCCTGGGGATCCAGCGACTGAATACCGAACGTTTCTTTCAGGTCTTATCCGGTCTGGATCGGCTGCGCGACCGGATAGCCGGCAATCTGCGCTACAAGTTGTTGGTGCTGGTTCTGTTCCCGGTCATTATTGTGATGCCAACCGTGGTTGGCATGGCCTATCTGTGGAGCAACGAGGTGACCTATCGGCAGCTGCTGATGAAGGTAAACACCGATCTCTCCGTTGCCCATGAGGCCTTTACCGGTACTCAGGAGACGTTTCTTACCCGCTTGTCTCTGGGGGCCGAATCCTATGCATTCCGTAATGCGCTCGGTTCGATGTTGTCCGGTTTTCGTGAAGACTATTTGATGAAAGAGGAGCTGGCACGCTTGCAGCGTGAAGGTGGCTTTGATTTTGTCGAGATCGTCAGTCTGGACGGCTGTGATTTTTTCGAGCCTGAAAAGTGCCGGGGCGGCGATAACGCACTGTTAAAGCGAGCGATGGCCGGAGAGGCGGCGGTTGGCGTCGATATATTTTCAGCGGCAGAGCTACGCAGTATTTCGCCCGATCTGGCTGAGCGGGCCTATTTGCCATTGCAGGCGACCCCGCATGCGCAGCCGACAGAGCGTCGGGTTGAAGACAGGGGGATGCTGTTTCATGCTGCTTATCCGTTGCGTGCCAGCTACGGGGATGTCAAAGCCGTGTTGCGTGCCGGGGTGCTGGTCAATCGTAATTTTGAGTTTGTTGATTCGTTGCGTGACCTTGTTTACAGCCATGGCAGTCTGGTCGAAGACAGTATCGGCACAGTCACCGTGTTCCTTGATGATGTGCGAATCAACACCAATGTGCCGCGCGAATTGCAGGACCCGCGCAAGCGGGCGCTGGGGACTCGGGTGTCAGCCGAGGTGCGCGAAAAGGTGCTAACAAACGGCGAGCAGTGGGTCGATCGCGCCTTTGTGGTGAGTGAGTGGTATATATCGGCCTATGAGCCGATTATCGATGTGCACGGTGATGTAGTCGGTATGCTGTACGCCGGATTTCTGGAAG
>JBFGYY010000312.1:0-4503 GCA_041587095.1 Motiliproteus sp.
ACTTTCGTCGAACCGGGCGATGAATTATAGTCAACTCTTTCGCCGTGTCAAGTCTGTTTTCGCAATGCACTAACAAGACTTTTTCTGCGCTGTGTCAGCAGCAGAGAGGGGCGTATTCTACAGACAGGTGGAAGCGAGTCAACCAACATTTCATATTAATCTCAGATAAACACGCTCGCTTCCAATTAGGCGCGCTCAAAGGCCTTGAGCGCGCGATGAACAACCCTAGAAAATAGACGCACGTGTTCCTCTAAATGCTGGGGCGAACTTTGCATTTCTATGTCACCGCCACTCAAATATGCAGCGCCAACCATCATCAGGTTATCCGCCATATCAAATTGTTCAATGGTGCAGCCTTGCTCATCAAAACCCGTTGTGTTTTTTTGCAGCACACGATCTGCGTAAATTCGCCCGTCCAGTGTATACCCCCATACAGGCCTGCCTAATGCCGCCATGAACCCCATCTCGAAGGCGGTACCCACATCCATGCTGACGCCTCTAAATGGCGTCATATTTGCGACAACGAGATCACAGTCTCTCATTAATTCCATATTTGCCCTGCAAATCGCGACACCGGCGTCAAAAGGCATTAGCTCATCGAGACAAAGCTCACTATCCAGTGGAAAAACACCCTTTGCGCCTAACGTTTGACAAGCAGCCACCTTTCTTGCGCCGGCTTCGCGAGCATTCGGCCAAAACACATCCGGACCGGCTATGTATATTGATAGCACCCTCTCTCCCCTTGCTTTGTTTTCTTTGCGCCGTGTGCACAAAACCGTGCGTTGTTATCGGCAATCGCGCCGATGGGCGTCTACCGTTACTTCGCTATCGCATCAGACTTTCCATCGTATCGGACCTATCTCATGCCATCCTATCTTCAGCTACTCTTTGAAAGAGCTATTGTAAAACCTGCAAGCAGGTATTGTCCGACCGGATATCGGTAAACGCCGTTTACTGGCATGAAACGATTGCGCTGCTCATATTATGTGCAACAGCCCTGCTACGCTTCAATCAGAAACCGGCCATAAAGCGCCAGCCACAACCGTTTGACGAGCCCTGGCCGATACTCACCAATTTGGTGCCAAAACAAAAATCCTGCTTAATAACGCCCCCTGATCGGGCGTTTGCAGCCACTCATCATTACTCCTTTTACTACCTCACAAGCATCTTAGCCTGCACCTAACCGTTGTTTTACCAGAACAAAAAAGACATATATCACTTATGGCACGACTTGTGCTCTGGATCAGCCACTAACATTTTTTGTTTAGAGGTAATCTTATGAGCACGAAACCCGAGAGATTTAATCTTCTCGCCTTTACGGGAAAGATGAAGGTCCTGCATATGAGCTGGATCGCCTTCTTCATAACTTTTTTCGTTTGGTTTAACCATGCACCGCTTATGGGCGTGATTGCCGAATCACTCGGACTGACAAAATCTGAAATAAAGACCCTGCTGATCCTTAACGTCGCGCTGACCATTCCTGCACGGGTTCTGATCGGTATGTTGACCGATAAATACGGCCCGCGGATCACCTATTCCGCCATCTTGTTTCTGTCATCCATCCCCTGCTTTATGTTCGCGATGGCCGACAGTTTCGATCAGGCTGCGGTTTCACGCTTCCTGCTCGGATTTGTCGGTGCCGGTTTTGTCGTCGGTATCCGCATGGTCAGCGAGTGGTTTCCTGCCAATGAACTCGGCACCGCCGAAGGTATCTATGGCGGCTGGGGAAACTTTGGTTCAGCAGCCGCGGCGATGCTGCTGCCCACGCTGGCGTTGCTGTTCGGTGGTGACGATGGCTGGCGTTATTCCATCGCACTGACTGGCGCTATCAGCCTGGTTTTCAGTGTGATCTGGTACAAAAATGTCTCGGACACACCTAAAGGTTCCACTTACTTCAAGCCCAAGAAAATAGGCGGCCTGGAGGTCACCAGCAAGGGTGATTTTGTCTTCCTTCTGCTAATGAAAATCCCCATGTACGCGGCTCTGGCGTTACTGACCTGGAAACTGTCACCGGAGGGTGTTTCAACCCTATCAGCAAACGTCGCTAACTTGATCTACGTGGGCCTTGGTGTGCTTTACCTCTATGACTGCTACAAGTCATACAGCGTCAACAAAGCCGTTTTCGAAGGCGAAATCCCCGAGATTCACCGCTACAAGTTCAAACAAGTCGCGGTATTGAATGTCCTCTACTTCGCAACCTTTGGTTCTGAACTGGCGGTGGTATCGATGCTGCCCCTATTCTTTGCCGAAGTGTTTGATCTGGATATGGTCTATGCTGGCCTGCTGGCCTCGGCCTATGCCTTTATGAACCTCGCTTCGCGTCCGGGCGGCGGCTGGTTAAGCGACCGTTTCGGCCGAAAGATCACACTACTGGTACTGACGGCAGGTTTGGCTGGCGGCTACGCGCTGATGGCTATGATCGACAGTTCCTGGCCGCTGTTCCTGGCCGTAGCGGGTGCGATGGCATGCTCGTTCTTCGTACAAGCAGGTGAGGGTGCCGTTTTCGCGGCCGTCCCGCTTATCAAACGCCGCCTCACGGGCCAGATTGCCGGCATGACAGGAGCTTACGGTAACGTTGGCGCGGTAGTTTATCTCACCGTTTTATCGATGGTGGACTACTCTACCTTCTTTATGGTGATCGCAGGCACTGCCGTTGTCGGTTTTGTCACCCTGTTGATGATGGAAGAACCGAGCGGACAGATTGCCGAAGTGATGCCCGATGGCAGCGTGCAGATGATCGACGTTTCTTAATACAACTCAGACAACTCTCCCTTGCGTCGCGGCACGAGCCGCGGCGATTTTTTTCGTTAAGGATCAGTTAATGGCGACAACACTCAAAGTCTGTTTTGGTGGTTGTTCCGTCGCGGGGCAGAAACCGGTTAATCAGGATGCCTTCGCAGCCCACCTTCCGCCTGCCCGACAGGTTGACACCAAGGGTGCGGCCTGCGCAATAGCAGACGGCGTCAGCTCCAGCCTTGATTCGCATATCGCCAGCCAGACCAGTGTTACCACCTTCCTGCAGGATTACTTTGCCACCCCCGACGCCTGGACGGTAAAAACCGCCAGTGCCCGTGTTCTGCATGCCCTGAACCGTTGGCTCTATCAGCATGGTAACAGCGGCAACCGTGCCAGGAACTCACTGGTAACGACATTCTCCGCGCTGGTCATCAAGTCCACCACCGCCCACCTGCTTCACCTCGGTGATTCGCGTATCTACCGCTACCGCAGCAGTCAGCTTGAGCAACTGACGCGGGATCACAGCAGCACCTACGGAGGGGCCAAACGCTACCTCACCCGCGCTCTGGGCGTAGAGCCCCATATTGAAGTGGATTATCGTCAGGAATCCGTGGAATGTGGTGATATATACCTGCTGAGCAGCGACGGATTTCATGATTTTATTACGCCGGTTAACCTGGCGGGACGCCTGGAAGGCATCGGTCAGGACCTGGAGGCTGAAGCCGCATCCTTGGTGCAGGCAGCGCTGGATAACGGCAGCGATGATAATGTCAGCGTACTTCTGGTGCGAGTCGATGAGTTACCGGTGCAGAATCTGCAAGAGGCCCATCGATCACTGACGCAACTCCCCATCCCGCCGGTACTCAAGGCGGGTAATCGACTGGATGGCTACGAAGTACTGGAAGTGCTGTTTTGCGGCACCCGCAGTCATCTTTATCTGGTCCGTGACGAGGCGAGCAACAACCTGTTCACACTGAAGACACCCTCGCTTAACTTTGCCGATGACCCGCTCTATCTGGACGGTTTCATCAAAGAGGAGTGGGTCGGACAGCAGATCAACCACCCGGCCGTGATGAAGACTTTCAGCCCGGCGAGGCCGAAGCAGTTTCTCTATTATCTGGCCGAATACATTCCTCACCAGCATCTGGGACAGTGGGCATTGGAGCATCAGCATCCCGGCCTCGAACCCGTGCGCGACATGGTCAAACAGATCAGTCAGGCGCTACGGGCACTGCAGCGCCAGGACATGATTCATCAGGACCTCAAGCCTGAAAATGTGCTTGTCGACCCGCAGGGGCGCATCAAGCTGATCGACTTCGGTACGGTTTGCGTCGCCGGGTTGGATGAAATCAGCAGCCCGCTGGACCGCGATATCCCCCAAGGCTCCATTAATTATGTCGCGCCCGAATACCTGCTTGGCCGACCGGGCAGCCACCGCTCCGATCTTTTTTCTCTCGGTGTGATTGCCTACGAGCTGTTCACCGGCGACGTACCGTTCCTGGAAAGACAACGTAGCGACTACCAAATCAAATCCTACGCGGATATGCGCTACATCCCCGCTCGCCAGCATCGCCCCGACCTGCCCGAATGGATCGAAGGCGCGCTTCGTAAAGCCTGCAGCCCGGACCCGGGCCGCCGTTACGCTGCTCTGTCGGAGTTTCTTCATGACCTGACCGTGCCCAATGCGGCGCTGGTCGAGAGCGAACATAGAAAACCACTGCTGGAAAAAAACCCGCTGCTATTCTGGAAAGGCCTGAGTACGCTGCT
>JBFGYY010000313.1:0-4499 GCA_041587095.1 Motiliproteus sp.
CCATGCATAATTGCCCCTGCCATATAGTCCTCCTGACCCGTCTACTGCGGCTGTGCATCGCTTTCTGGAAACAGCGCTTTCAGGGCTTCCAGGGTTGTCTGGGGTTTGAGTGTCAGAATATCGCATGTGAGTTGGGACAGAATCGCTTCGGCGGTATTTCCGCCGAGCAAGGCCCCTTTGAGTCCGCTTCGGCCAACCGAGCCCATCACAACCAGTGACGCATCCTGACGCTTAGCCAGGTCGGGGATGAGTGCTTCGGCGGGCCCGGCATCGGCAACATACGCGGGGCTAACCAATGCGCTCTCCTGAACCAACGTCTTGCAACAGTCGCGATAGCGTTGCTGCAGAGCCGTGGTTTCCTGCTCTTCGGCCAGAGACGATTGCATGGGGGATGGGTAGGCGCAGACAAGACTGACCGGCGCCTGCCCTACCAGCTGGATTTTTTCCAGCACCTGAATGATCTGACGATTCAGGGCCATATGTTGCGCACTATCACTTTCGGCCTTAATCGCAGCCAGTATAGGTCTTTGCGCCCAGGGCCGGTCATGGTTGACCATCAAAACGGGTGCCGATGCGTAGCGCAGCAACTTCCAGTCTTCGGGGGTAAACAGTAACTCACTGAGCTGATGATTTTGTCTGGAGCGCACCACTAGCAAACCACACTGTTCCCGTCCCAGCACGCTTAATATGGTTTCAGCCCGCGAATTACGCCACGTTTGTTCGACTTGCCAGGTAAGTTCAGTGGTTGCTGATACCGTGCGCAACGCCCCGCTCATCAAGTCATCAAAGACGTGCGGGGCAAGCTCTGTGCCCGGTTTTCGACAGCACAGCAGATGCAGATCAGCTTTCAGGCGCTCGGCAATCAAGACACTGCGTTGCAACGCCCACTGCTGGGCCCGCAAACCGTTACGATCGCTATCCAGCACGACAAGCAACGTTTTAATCAATGACATGGGGTTTTACCTCGTTGTCAGCAGGAGTTGCATGGGGTGTCATTGGCGCAATGCCCACAGGCACTCCCTTCTGGATGCTCTGCTGTTCCTCAGGAGGCGCTGGTGAACGAGGAGCCACTAACAAGCATGCCAGCGCCGGTAACAAAATCAGAGCGCCCAACATGTTCCATAAAAACATAAACGTCAGCAGCACTCCCATATCCGCCTGAAACTTAATCGGCGACAACATCCAGGTTCCCACACCAATGGCCAGCGTAATACCCGTAAAGGCGACAGCACGGCCGGTACTCTTGAGCGTTAGCAGGTAAGCCTCTGTCAGGGGCAAGCCTTTGTGCAGATAGCTCTCCAGGCGGCTGTAGATGTAAATGCCATAATCGACACCGATGCCGACCCCCAGCGCAATCACCGGCAGCGTTGCGACTTTGACGCCGATTCCCAGCCATGACATCAGTACCTGAGCCAGGGCCGAAGTCAGCGCCAGGGGAAACAGAATACATACCAGCGTCCGCCAGGAACGGAAGGTCAGTAAACACAACAGTGCCACTACGCCGTATACCCAGGCCAGCATCCGGTATTGCGCCGTACCTATCACCTGATTGGTCGCCGATTCGATACCGGAGTTTCCTGCCGCCAGTACAAAGCGCACCGTGTCGCTATTATTGTCCGCAGCATAACGCTCAGATGCCGCCACCACCTGCTGCAGGGTCCGGGCTTTATGGTCGTTCAAAAACAGGATTACCGGCGTCAGACTGCAATCGGTATTCACCATCCCCTGAGGCGCGAAACTAAGCGCGTTGTTCAGATTAAACTGGTTTCGGCTCAGCACCCGCCATTTCAGACTGCCTTCGCTCATGCCGGACAGCGTATGCTTGGCAACGTCTGCCAGCGAGACGCTGGATTGAACGCCGGGCACATCCCCCATAAACCATTGAAAGCGTTCAATCAGGTCAAGATTGGCGTAAGAGGCACAACTTTCCGGTTCAGTCTCAACCATCACCACAAAAATATCGCTGCTGGCACTGTAACTGGCGTTCATAAACGCATTGTCCAGGTTATACCGCGAATCGGCTCGCAGCTCCGGTGTGCCTGCATCCAGATCGCCGATCTGCAGATCCCGGCTCGCAAAAATCGCGCCGATAAATAAGATGACGGACACAGTTACCGTAACGCGTGCAACATTGTTGTGGGTAAAGGCACTCAGCAGGCGCCACAGAGTCTCTCGCTTATGCTGGCGCTGCTGGTGGATGACGGCCGACGGCCCTATCCCCAGATAAGAGATCAGCACCGGGAGCAGCAGCAGATTGGTCAACACGATCACGGCGACACCCAATGCAGCGGCAATCACCAGCTCCTGAATTACCGCAATGTCGATCACCATTAATGTGACAAATCCCAGGGCATCACTGAGCAGCGCCGTCATGCCGGGAATATACAGCGAACGAAACGCCCGCCGCGCCGCTGCCAGCGAATCCGCGCCGTTGACGGTTTCAAGCACCATGGCATTGACGATCTGCACACCGTGACTGACGGCGATGGCGAACACCAGAAACGGAACCAGCATGGAATAAGGGTCCAGACCAAATCCCAGCATTCGCAACAGCCCCAGTTGCCAGATAACCGCGAGAACGGAGCAGGCCAATGTCACCAGCGCACTACGCAGGCAGCGGGTATAGAGGAACAGCAGTGTAAACGTGATTCCCAGGGCCAGGGCAAAGAACAACGCGACCTGCGCTGCACCGTCAATGAGATCGCCCACTACCTTGGCAAAACCGGTGATGCGTATAGTGATGCTATCGCTCTGATACTTGTCCCGGATTAACGCCTCGAGCTGACTCGAAAACTGTTGGTAATCGAGCCGATCGCCTGTTTGAGGGTCACGATCGAATAAAGGCGCGACGATAATTGTTGATCTGAAATCGTTGGCGACCAGCCGGCCGACCTGACCGGAACGCAAGACATTCTGCCGTAGCTGTTCCAGCGACTGCGCCGAACCATCATAGTCATTGGGGATAACAGGACCGCCGACAAAACCTTCTTCGGTAACCTCTTTCCAGCGCACATTTGGCGTCCATAAAGATTTCAGAGCGGAGCGGTCAACGCCGGAGATGAAAAAGACTTCGTCGTTAACCTGCTTCAGGACGTCCTGATAAGCCGCCGTAAAGATATCACCGTCGGTGGCTTCTACCGCGATACGCACGCTGTTACCCAAACCCGCCAGGTCGTCGCGGTGGCGTAAAAAATTTTGAATAAACGGATGCGACCCGGGAATCATCTTGGTAAAGCTGGCATCCGGCCGCAGTTGTGTCGAATGGTAGGCCAACACAAGGGTGATCAAAAAGAACAGCAGAATCAATACCGGACGGTTGCGGAACACCAGCAGTTCGATCAGGTTTTCCGATTGGCGCATCGGCGCCAACAAACGCTTTTCCAATTGGTTCGCGCGATCAGTTGCCATGGGAACTCCCTGACTGCCATTGCTCAGCCGTTAAACGCGTCACACCGCTCTCTCCGACCAGGATTAACGTATCGTCTAAAGCGACCATCGCACTGTAGCCATTGCGCGAGGCCTGCACTCTCGCAACGAACGGCTCATTGATATTGGAGGCTCTGCTGATAACGCCGCCCAAACCGACCAACACTAATGCCCCGTCATCAAGAATGGCGCCGTCGCTCAGAGTCAGGCGGGTAGCGCTATCGACTATTTGCCAGCTATCGCCGTGGTCCGTGCTATGAAATGCCCGCCCACGCAAGCCAAACACCAGCAACTCGCCGGGACGCCGCAAGGGCAGCAAGCCAAAAAAAGAACCGTCGTAGGGGCTATCCAGACGCTGCCAGGAGTCACCGTCATCCAGAGAGCGAAAAATCAAACCGGCTTCCCCAACGATGTAAACGCTGCCGTCAGCAGAGCGAGCCAGGGCATTTAAATGAAACCCATCGGGGTTATCCAGCGATAAAGCCTCGGAGACCCAGTGCTCCCCCCCGTCACGGGTGCTAAGAAAGACGCCATAGGCGCCAACGGCCCAGCCCTTGCGGTTGTCGGCAAACAACACCGATAACAAACTGCTATTGACTCCTGCCTGCGGGTTGGCCTGCAGATCTTCCAGGCTAAAGCGCATATTATCGAGCTCTTCAGCGAGCAGGTCCTGATCCTGTTCTGCCGCAGCGGGCAATGCGCGTTCACGCAGGGCAATGACGCTCTTCAACTCGTTAGTGCGTAGTGTTTTGAGTTGCTCACCACTGAGCTGCAAGGTCCAGTCAGCCCCTGCACCGGAGCGGTGTAAAATCACGCCGCTATGGCCAACAGCCCAGGCCTCACCACCGTGCTGCTGGCTGACGCCGGTGAGTGTGACACTGCTCGGGGTGACTAATTGCTGCCAGGTAACGCCCGCATCGGCGGACTCCAGTACATAGCCCCGCTCACCAACAACGAGGCTGCGACCATCCAGAGTACTCGCATCCAGTAACAGCGTGCGGGTACTCTGCGAAGACAGCGTGGCGGGAATGTGGGTACGATCAGGGGTGATACGGTCAAGGGTGATACGATCA